>CALMES010000124.1 GCA_937863435.1 uncultured Candidatus Peregrinibacteria bacterium | reverse complement strand
CGGTGCGCGTGTACTCCAAAAACGCCGGAATATCGGATGCGATGAAAAACTCGTCCTTACCAACACCCACAATGAGCGGTGAGCCGGTGCGCGCAGCAACCAAACTACCCGATGTTTTTTCGAGTACGAGGATGGCGTAGCGTCCTTCGAACCGTAGACAAGCTTTGCGAACTGCTTCTTCCGTCGTTCCGCCTTCCTTTTTATACTCTTCTATAAGGTGAGGAATGACTTCCGTATCGGTTTGCGACAAAAATGTGTGACCCTTGGCCTTCAGTTCATTACGGATTTCTTCGTAGTTTTCGATGATGCCGTTATGCACGACCGCGATGGTCTTGTCGCAACTGAAGTGCGGATGAGCATTCTCTTTGGTAACCCCGCCATGTGTCGCCCAGCGTGAATGCGCGATGGCGAGTGATGATTTATCGGCAAAGTCGTCGAGCGACACGGTACTGATTTTGCCGATATCCTTGGCACTGCGGATCGTATCGCCGGTGACCATGGCTACCCCCCACGAATCGTAACCGCGGTATTCCAGATTTTTAAGCCCCTTGATAACGATAGAGCCAGCATTCTGCTGATGACCGACATATCCGAAGATTCCACACATAGATAAAAGGAAAGGGAGAAGATGAAACGATTGTATCGAACTTCTCCCCATGTGGAATATAGAATCCTGATGTATTCCTAAGATCGGACTTTTTCCTCTATTACAGGCCATACTCGCCATAAAAAACCGAGATTTCGTGACTTGGACTTGCATCCAAGGCCTCTCTCCCATAAACTCTCGGAGCTTTTTACCTCGTCTACCACTAGAGATTCATGCCAATTATCAAGTCCGCCATCAAGCAAGCACGTCAGTCTGAGACACGTCGCATGCAGCGCCAGCCGTTTAAAACCGGCATGAAGACCGCTATCCGCAAGGTGAGCGACCTGGTAAAGGAAGGCAAGAAAGACGAAGCAGCAAAAGTACTGTCGTCTGCCTACAAGTCCATCGATATGGCAGCCAAAAAGAACATCATTCACTGGAAGAACGCCGCTCGCAAGAAGTCACTGTTGCAGCGTATGGTTTCTGCGAAAGCAGCTAAATAACAGGAAATAAGTACGAAGAACCGAATTCGGAATTCGAAACAATTTCGAAATTCTAATTTTAAAATTAGAATTTGTTTCGTATTTCGTGTTTTGGCCTTCGTTTTTTCCTCGTATCCTCGTATCCTCGCATTATCTCATCCTTTTTATGTATATCCTCGCCCTCGACATTGGCAAACGACGAACTGGCGTTGCGTTTGGCGATGATCAGAAGCAGTTTGTCATGGCCTTGGATACTATCAGGCACACAAAAGAAGCCGACTTAATCAATGCTATAGCCGTTATCATTGAAAAGCGTCAGGTAAAACGCCTGATTATAGGCCTCCCGTTATTGCCGGACGGCTCGCAAGGAGAACAGGCAAGATACGTACAAAATATAGCGACGCAGCTACAGGCTAAAACGAGTCTGGTAATCGAATTTATAGACGAAAGATATACCAGCTTTGTCAATGAAGCACAAAGGGGGGCCGACCCCGATGCAGCATCGGCTTGCGCCATTCTGTCTATGGCACTGGAACGTAAATAATTATTTGACATTTTGTAATTTTAGTGTAAATTATCAAACCTCGCTCGGGTACAAAGTTCGCTTTCGTATCAACGAGACAAGGAAAACTCTTGCTACCGTCTCTAAGGACTGGCAGTAAAAGTTGATCTTTATTTCTCGTCAATGTTCTGGTAGAACAAGACAGTTAACTTTCCCCACCCTTATGCCTACGCCTCCCGCTTCCACATCAACTGCTGCAACAGCGGCCAAATCCCAACTGTCTCTCAACCTGCAGGAGTTACTCAACGACCTTTTCTTAGTCCTGACCCAGAAGGAAACGGAGGTGATTAAACGTCGTTTTGCGATTTCGGGAAGCCAGAAGCAAACTCTCGAAAAGATCGGCAAGCACTTTAATGTCACACGCGAACGCATCCGTCAGATCGAAAGCATTGCCCTGTCCAAGCTCCGTCGTACGGTTCGCACGACGCGCTTAAACGAGGTAAACGAAATGGCAAAGGGGATTTTGCGTTCCCATGGCGGACTCATGCCGGCAGCCGAACTCATCTCTGCTGTACTCAAGCGCATTCCAGGTACTCCGGCAATCGACGGCGCTATCCTCCGTCTTTCTTTCTCGATTGACAGCGACATGTCGTCCGAAGGCACCAGTCAGACATTCAAGCCTTTCTGGAAACTCTCGTCTCTCCCGATGGACGATGTCAGTACGACTGTCGATATGGCAGTCAAATTCCTCCACAAGCGCCACTCCTGTATGAAGACAGCCGAGCTTGTCTCGTCCATCCAGTCCATGCCGGCATTCGAGGGTCGCCAGATGACTCCTGAACTGATTCTCAGCTGTCTCTCCATTGATGAGCGTTTACGCGAAATCCCCGAAGGTTGGGGACTGACAGAATGGAGATTCGTCCGTCCACGCTCTATCCGCGACAAAGTGGAAATCATCCTCAAGAAAGTGGCCCGCCCATTGCACTTCATGGAAATTGCCAACCGCATCAAAGAGGCCGGTTTCGACCATAAGAACGTTACGGTCCAGGCTGTGCATAACGAACTCATCCGCTACCCACAGTTCGTGCTCGTTGGTCGCGGTCTCTATGCCCTGCGCGAGTGGGGTTACGAGCCGGGCACGGTTGCCGATGTCATCGAGAATATCCTCAAACAGAAAGGCGCACTCAGCAAAAAGCAGATTATTGAGGAAGTGTCCAAGCAGCGTACAGTCAAAGTCGGCACCATCTCCTTAAACCTCCAGAAGATGCCGTACTTCGTCCGTGTCGGTCGCGCAGTCTACGATTTCGACGCCACCAAGAAGCACTGAAATCTTTCCCATTGATTGCTACAAAACCAGCCAGACATCTGACTGGTTTTTTTGATGTACATAATGAATATCCATCCGCAGGCGAGGTTCCGTAACCTCGTCCGCAACCTCGCCGGTCCGCGCAGGTTGCGGAACCTGCGCTACGGTAATGCAATCGTTACGATGCCATTATTATATCTTCCAGTCCCGACGACCTCGCTTGCGCATAGTATATTCTGATCATTCATGATGTATGCGTTTCCTCTTATCCTCGTATCTTCTCATCTTCATATCCTTTTACAATAAAATTGCTACACTATGTCCATGTCTACATTGCTTCGAACTGCAAGCCTTTTCACTCTTGCCTTTGCCTTATCCGCCTGCGGATCTTCTGCGCCCACTGCCTATGTCGGGCCCGTCTCTCAAACCGGCACACTGGTCTCAACCGGCGTATCGCTTATTCGTCGCGGCACGCACGTGCTCAAAGTGGATGGTAAATCAATCTACTATTTAGAAAGTAAAAAAGAGAATCTGGAAGCGTTCAATAATCAGCGTGTGTTTTTGCAGGGAGTGAGTGAAGCCAATACCTACGCACAGTACTTGCCGGTGGTGGTGATATCGACCATCAAGGCTCTCGACAGTTCGGTTGGAATGCACACATGGAAAGTGCCGGCACTCAATATCAGCATTGTCACACCCGATGACTGGGTCGGGAGCATCGATAACAACACTGTGACATTTCGCACAAAACAAAGTAATCAGCCGCTTCTGAGCATCATGCAGAAAAATGACACCACATTACCGTCAGGAAAACCTGTGCGCCTGGCGGGAAGAGCCGGCAGCAAAATTGATCGCGACAATAACGCCCAGGATATTTACTTGCCCGATGGCAATCGGATTCTGTCGCTGCACTTCACTCCATCCAATGCGGCAACACCGGCTCTGCTACAAGCATACACCACAACACTTAGTACTCTCGTTTTTTTGACGAGCTCTTCCTCTTCGTCGATAAATCCTGCGACGGGAAGTGGAGCAGGCATCCCATGCGGAGGGCCGGCCGGCGTGCTTTGCCCCAGCGGCTATTACTGTGATATACAGGATACGAAACTCAATATCGGCAAGTGTATGCGGTAAATAGATTGGTGTACGATAGTACACCATTTTCTGCATAGGATGCAATCCTGAGTGATTGACCCGAAAAAAATGTATGAGATACTGGGTGTACTTTCTTACACCTTTTCATCTCCTTCACTCCCAGTATTATGAGCAAATCTTCTACCCTTACACCTCCTATGACTTCCCAGCCAACGAAGCCAGCCGCTAAAGCCACGACTAACCCTCTGGATGAAGCAAAAAAGACTGCCCTCAAATCAGCCTTGTCTGAAATCGAGAAACAATTCGGTGCCGGCGCCATCATGCAAATGGGCGCCAATGCCAGCAATACTATCGAGACATTCCCCAGTGGATCTCTCTCACTCGACCTAGCTCTCGGCGGCGGCATTCCCAAAAGCCGCATCATCGAAATCTACGGACCGGAATCGTCCGGCAAAACAACATTGTCACTTCACGCCATTGCAGAAGTGCAGAAACGCGGTGGGCGTGCAGCATTCATCGATGCCGAGCACGCGCTCGATATTCAGTATGCCAAAAAAATCGGCGTTGATATCGACACTCTCCTGGTTTCCCAGCCCGATAACGGTGAGCAGGCACTCGAGATTGTTGAAACGCTTGTTCGCTCCGGTGCTATCGACATTATTGTTGTCGACTCGGTGGCAGCTCTCACGCCAAAAGCGGAAATCGAAGGCGCCATGGGCGACAGCCACATGGGTCTGCAAGCACGTCTGATGAGCCAGGCACTCCGCAAGCTCACCGCGATTGTCAGCAAGACCAGCTGCTCTGTCATCTTCATCAACCAGCTGCGCATGAAAATCGGCGTGATGTTCGGAAATCCAGAAACGACATCCGGTGGCCAGGCTCTCAAATTCTACGCCTCCCTGCGTCTCGACGTGCGTCGCATCGATAAGATCACAGAGAAGGGTGCCGACGAACAGGTGATTATCGGTAACCGCACACGCGTCAAAGTGGTGAAGAACAAAGTTGCTCCACCATTCCGCCAAGCCGAATTCGATATTCTCTACGCACAAGGAATCTCCCGTGAGAGTGATATCCTCGATTTGGGAGTAAAGTACGGCATGATTGAAAAAGCCGGTGCCTACTTCCGCATCGGCGAAGAGACAATCGGCCAGGGCCGCGAGCAAGCTCGCTTGCACTTAAAGAACAATCCTAAGCTCACCGAAAAGCTCGACAAAGAAATCCGCGAAGCCGTCAAGACATTGGCTCTCGCTGTCTAATATCGACTATCAAATCACAGCGACGAGCAATGTCGCTCTCGTCGCTGTTTTTGTTTGCATTCAATAATATAAACCGAATAGCCAAGGGTAGGCGTGCGCGGCAGGTGGAAGGACTGCTGGCTGGAATTGGCGCACTGCTCTTTCCCATTCGGGCCTGAGGGCCTCAGGGCCTCGAACGGCTTTGGCCCCTTCTTTGTCTAGCTACAAAGAAAGGACGATCTCATTGCGGAACAAATCCCGTTGATTCAAAGTCCTCCGCGGGCGGGGATGCCCGCTGCTGAAGATGATTTGGATTTTATAATAAGAGATATACCTGTCCCGTCTTGTCTTCCATCCTACTTGTACTACACTGACCATCCCATGCCTCAAGCCTTCCTCGACGTACAACCGCACAGCATCGAAGCCGAGCAAACAGTGCTTGGCGCGCTGCTTTTGGATCCAGATGCCATGATCAAGGTATCGGATTTGCTGACACCCGATGATTTTTACGATCCGGCTTACCGCATCATCTATCAGGGGATTTTTGATTTGTATAACGGCCATCAGCCGATCGACGTGATTACCGTCAGTAATAAATTGAGTGGTAACGCCAAAATCCAGGAAATGGGCGGCAGCGCTTTCTTGGCCGAACTTGCATCCAAGGTGCCGACATCGGCACACGTCTACAAGTACGGACAGATCGTCAAGAACAAATCCATTCACCGCCGCATCATTCAGGCAGGCGAGAAGATCAAGGCACTGGGCTACGAAGTGGAGCAGGATATCCCCGAAATTCTGGAAAAAGTGGAAAAGACGGTCTTCTCCATTTCAACAACATTCCTGAAAGACAAATTCGTTCATATCCGCGATATTCTGAACGCTCGCTACGAGAAGTTCGCCGAGATGCACGAATCTGACGAAAGTGACCAAATCAAAGGCGTGCCATCGGGCTTTACGGCTGTTGATAATAAACTGTCCGGCTTCCAGCCGAGCGATCTGATTATCATCGCCGCCCGTCCCGCCATGGGAAAGACATCGCTGGCTCTCAACTTTGCCCAGAACGCTGCCATTAAACATGGCAAATCCATTGGCATCTTTTCGCTGGAAATGAGTAAAGAGCAGCTGGTGGACCGCTTGTTTGCCTCCATGCTCGGTGTCGATTCATGGAAACTGCAGAAAGGAAAGCTGGATGATCGCGACTTCCAGAATATGGGACCCATCATGGACGAGCTCAACAAAGCCAATATCTTTATCGATGACTCGATGGGATCGTCCATTCCCGAGCTGCGCGCCAAGGCCCGCCGCCTGCAAATGGAAAACGGTTTGGATATGATCATCATCGACTTCTTGCAGCTCATGACCACCGGCAATCAGAGTTTTGCCGGCAACCGCGTGCAGGAAATTTCCGAAATTTCGCGCTCGCTTAAAATGCTCGGACGTGAGCTGAAAATACCGATCATCGCCCTCAGTCAATTATCACGTGCAGTCGAAAACCGTCCGGGAAATATCCCGCAGCTCTCCGACCTGCGCGAATCCGGTTCCATTGAGCAGGATGCCGACGTGGTGCTGATGATTTACCGCGAAGATTACTACGAGGAAGATTCCGATCGTCCCGGCATTACCGATCTGTACATCCGCAAGCACAGAAACGGACCGGTCGGCCGCATTGAATTGATGTTCAAGAAAGAACAAATGCGCTTCTATGATATCGATAAAGCGCATGCCAGCAGCAGGCCCGCGCACGATGATGAATAATCAAATGAAACCCACGAGTCCAGGGACAATACATATTCTTTGGCTTCCCTGATTTTTTCGGACTCCTCGATTTACAGTAGCGTGTTGTATTTCTATTTCCTCAACTCACTTTCTTCCAATACAATCAGCTCCATGATTCTGCCACCTCGCCCCGAAATTTCCCTGGCTGCCATTCTCGGATATTCCACTCTGGCATTCGCACTCGGATTGCTCCTTACTCCCGCGTTCGTCCGCTTTCTCAAACATTACAGGCTCGGCAAGCAGCTGCGCAAAGAAGCGGTAGACGGCAACAGCGCAAGCGTGTTTCTCAGCTATCATCAGGCAAAAGCCGGTACGCCGACTATGGGCGGCATTCTTATCTGGGGATCCATTCTGCTGACTGTCATCGTGTCCCGCATCTTGTCGTATTCGGGAACAGTCGATCACTCCCTGCTGCAACGCGGTCAAGTATACATCCCGCTGGGTGTGCTCCTTTCTTTCGGACTGCTGGGTGCCGTGGATGACTACTTCAACATTGCAGGACTCGGGAAGAACAGGGGATTGGATGCGTTACCAAAACTGATTGTCTTGTTTGGCGTCAGTATTCTGGCCGCTTCGTGGTTCTATTTCCGGCTGGATTATCACACGCTCCATATCCCGTTTGGTACGGCGTTTGGATTGAAAAATGCATCAGTCGATCTGGGACTCTGGTACATTCCGCTGTTTGTATTCGTCATGATCGGAACGACCAACGCCGTCAACGTGACAGACGGTCTGGACGGATTGGCGGGCGGACTGCTGATCATCGCATTTGGAGCATTCGGCCTCATTGCCTATGTATCCGGCTTCTATGTTCTTGCCGGTTTCTGCGGCGTGGTGGTCGGCGCCATTGCCGCCTTTCTGTGGCATAACGTGCCGCCTGCCCTGTTTTTTATGGGCGATACCGGGGCACTGGCACTTGGCGGCACGCTGGCAGTTATGGCATTCATGATCAATCAGGTATTGGTATTGCCGCTTATCGGCTTTATTTTCGTCATTGAAATGCTGTCTGTCATCATTCAGCTGGCCAGCAAAAAATTCCGTCATGGCAAGAAAGTCTTCAAATCCGCACCCATCCATCATCATTTTGAGGCACTCAACTGGGGTGAAAGCAAAGTCACCATGCGTTTTTGGATTGTGGGCTGCTTTATGGCATTTTTGGGCATACTGGTCGGGTTTTACGGATAGAGCCAGACAACAGATGATACATAGGCGCCGCGCCAAGCATGACGCTGCCAAACAGATAATTATCATAGTAAAAAAAATCCTCTCATCATCCTATCCTTGTATCCTCTCATTCCTTTATTGATCTCCTGTAATGCCGTCACCTCTTTCTCTGTTCTATGTGTATAACTCTTCAGGATCATTGACCCTGCCGTCCTCTTGCTTTACATTCATACCATGATTCGAGTCGCTATCAACGGCTATGGACGCATCGGTCGCAACGTCCATCGCCAGTTTGTCGATACCTATGGCGACCGGATTGAGGTAGTTGCAGTCAACGCCTCATCAGATGCACATATGCGGGCATATTTGCTCAAATATGACTCCCTTCATGGCGTGTTCAGACATGATGTTGCCGTAACAGGCAATGATTTTACGGTGGATGGAAAGCCTGTAAAAGTCGTGCGCGAAAAAGACCCTGCCAAGTGCCCCTGGAAGGAGCTGAATGTGGATATCGTCATTGAATCAACCGGACACTTTACCACCAAGGAAGCGGCAGGCCATCACCTGACAGCCGGCGCAAAAAAAGTGATTGTCACCGCGCCCATGAAAGACGACACGCCGATGTTTGTGAGAGGCGTGAACGAAGACACTCTCACCAAAGAGATGGCGATAATCTCCAACGCCTCTTGTACCACCAACTGCATTGCGCCGGTCATCCAGATTATGGACCAGATGTTCGGTGTCGACTATCTGCTTGTCAGTTCCGTTCATGCATTTACGGCATCGCAGAATCTGCTCGACAACAAATCCCAGGAAGGCGGCGACGAACTGCGCCGCGCGCGTGCAGCCACACTCTCTGTTATTCCCACCAAAACAGGCGCCGTGAAAGCATGTTCGGCTATCTTTCCGCACTTGAAAGGCAAAATGGATGGTATGGCATTCCGCGTTCCCGTACCGACTGTCAGCTGCGCGTACATGGCATTCACTCTCAAGAAATCCACTACAAAAGAGGAGGTGCTTGATGCCATGAAACAGGCTGCACTGTCGCCGCGTCTCAGGGGGATTCTGTCGGTATCGGAGGAGCAGTGTGTCTCGATCGATTTTCAAACCGACCTGCATTCATCGATAGTGGATGCCCCGTCCACGAAAGTGGTGGACGGCAGAGCAGTCCAGCTTCTCAGCTGGTATGACAATGAATGGGGTTACGCCATGCGCGTCACCGAAATGACACTGCAGGTAGCAAGCTTCCTCTAATCCTCGTATCTTCTCATCTTCTTATCCTCTGTCCTATGTCCGCCACTCGCGAATCCCTTAATTCCCATCTGTACGACAAAGGCGTGTCTCACGATCTGCGCCATCTCATCAATGACATCGCCAGAGCAGGAAAGTACGTCCACAATGCCATTCGCACAACGGACCTGGGTCTTGCCGGCTCCGAAAATCAGTTTGGCGAGGATCAGCTCAAGCTTGATGTACTCAGCAACAACATTATCAAGGATCACCTGAACGAAAGTCATCTGGTACACAGTTTTGCATCCGAAGAAGAGGCAGCACTGTCGTGTTTGCAGAAAGAGGGAAAATACACCGTCGTGTTTGATCCGCTCGACGGCTCATCGCTGGTGGATGCCAACCTGGCAATCGGTTCGATTTTCGGCATTTACAACAAAGCGGATGATCTGATGGGCATGAAACCGCGCGACCAGGTAGCCGCGCTATATCTGGTCTACGGACCGCGTACGATTCTCGTCTACTGCTGCGGCATGGGCGTACACGCATTCTTTCTGAATGATGTCGGCGAATTCGTTCTGCTCGAAGAAAATCTGATGATGAGAGATGAAGTGAAAACCTACGCTCCGGGCAACTTGCGCGCAGTCGCGGATACACCGAACTACCGGAAAATGATGGACATGTGGATGAACGAAGGCCTCACCCTCCGTTACTCCGGCGGCATGGTTCCCGACATTCACCATATGCTCATCAAAGGCGCCGGCATTTTTACGAACATCGGCGGCAGCAAGTATCCCAAAGGAAAATTGCGCCTGCTGTTTGAGTGCGGACCGTTTGCCTACATCATGGAAGCTGCCGGCGGCGCATCGTCTGACGGCGAAAAATCCGTGCTCGATGTCGTTATAACCGACATGGACCAGCGCACGCCATTCATCGTCGGCGCCAAGAAAGAAGTGAAACGCGTGTGCGAGGTATTGGCGGGGAAATAGGGCGAGGGTTTAGGTTAAGGGACGGGATCCGGATTTGGATACTGAAAGATTTCAAGAAAGTATTTTCTAAAGGAGCGGCATGCTTGCCGCGGTGGCGTATGAATGACATTCTTCGCACGAGCCACGATGCCATGATCACATCAGAAATTTTCTGACGACCTCGCTTGCGCATGGAATTACCAAAAACTCACACTCGTATGCTTGTCAGAAGTCCAACATTCCTCTGAATCCTCTACTCGTTTGCATCCTTTGAATCTTTTATAATGACGTATCCACTGTCGGCATATTCGTATCGTCATTCCAAAACACTTCCTTGAGAGCCTTCGGCATCACCTCTTCCAGTGTTCTGTTGGGCTCCGCCTCTTTGCCTTTGCCGTCGAGTCTGTAAATTTTCTTCATACTCTTGTACGTACCAAATGGGTAGTACTTGCGCATCGAGCCACCGCGCTTGGCAGGCTTGCCGTCGGTTGCCGGCTCTTCTTTTTTCACGTAGGGCATCGACTTCGGCTTGTCCGTTTTCGTAAACTCGACTTTGCCGACAACCGTGCGTGATTCCGGATCGACATAAACCAGGTCATGATCGCTGTACTGTGGAGCAGGGGAGTCTGACATGTGCTTTAAGAAGAATACGGGTGATGATCCTCGGCAGAAAGCGGAGGAGGAGGGGGCGGCGGAGGGGCAAGCGGCACCGTTTCATTTTCATGATGATGGGAGTGCGCCACCACGCCCGGCTCATCCGGATGACGGAAGTGCCCTTCGGATTTAAGACGCTGCTGCATCTGATAACGGAGCGTGGCGTAGAAAGTGGCAACAAGACTGGAGATAATACAGACGTAGATACCGAAGCGAATATCGGGGCCCGAAATTTCAAACGTGACGCGGATGAGTACCCCGAATGCATTCAGCAGAGACAGGAATGTTATTCCGCTCAGAACAAGCCGCAGCAATGCCTTGGATGAACGGCGGACAATCACCGGACCGCCGAGCATGGGCGAAACCAGCAACACCAGCAGAAAGAGCTGGATAACCAGAATGAGACGACCGGTATAACCGGTGTAGAAGTTCAAGCCGTTCCAGCTCTCACTATTACCGTACCACTGGCCGCCAAACCAGGGAAGAAACACGCCAATCGTACACAGGAGCACTGCTGCATGGAAAATCTGGTCTTCCAGCTCCATCGCCTTCAGTCCTCGGATGAATTTATGAAACATCGGGGAAAGAGTAGCAGAAGGGGAGGGTACTGTCACGAATAGAAAAGATGGGAAACAATAGAATATAGCCGCAGCCGGAACGTCGCGTTCCGGTGAAAATGAAGAAATGAATTGCCCGCCACTGCCGGGAACGGCCGCTCTGGAGCAAGAGAAATTATCGAATGGAAAGCCGAAATATTTTCTGGGGATATTGACGCTAGGAACCAAATCGCCGCAGAGGTAGAATTGCAGCATGCCAAGCAAATATGCAACCGTTGGAATTACCGCCAGATCGGATATAGAAGGCCGGCTGCCGACACTGGAGAAAGTAGCCGCACTCGTGAAAGAATGCGGTGCCACGGTACTGCTGGATGCTGAGCGCTGCTGCGCGCCTTCTCTTGGGCAATACCAAACCTATCACAAAATTTCTGAACTCGATCTGCTGATTGTCCTGGGTGGCGACGGAACGATTCTCCGCACCATTCGTGAAATGCAGGAAAAAACCGTGCCAATGCTGTGCATCAACAAAGGTCGTATCGGGTTCCTGACAGAGCTCAGCATGGAGGAAGTGGACGAATTTCTGCCACAGCTGCTTGAAAAAGGCGGCATCCATGATGAGCGTAACTTGCTGCACGTGCACGTGACGCGCGAGGACAAATGCCTCTGGACCGGTTATGTTCTGAACGAAGCGGTTATCTCGCAGGGCGCCATTTCCCGTCTCATCGATCTGCAGACGAGCATCAACGGCCATATGCTGACGGTATTCAATGCTGACGGATTGATTCTCTCCACTCCAACCGGTTCAACTGCCTATTCGCTGTCAGCCGGCGGCCCGATTGTTCATCCGCAACTCAAGGCGATGATTCTCACTCCCATCAATCCGCACAGCTTCAGCCAAAAGCCGATCATGCTCCAGGGCGACGACACCGTGGAAGTGACGATTTTCACCAAGCAGAACAAATTTCAGGACGTGCAGGTGAGCCTGACACTCGACGGTCAGACGTACATCAGTCTGCAGCGCAAAGATCGCGTGGAAGCACACTTGTCCGACAGAGTTGTCACTTTTTTGCGCCGCCGCGACGAAACATTCTTTGAGACATTGCGGACAAAATTGCAGTGGGGGACGAGACCGGATACCGAAGGAGGATAGAAAAAGAGTAAGGCGGGTAATGTGTGTAAAGCGGGCATCGATAATTTACTATGAGCCATATTTTGCTTGCTGCACGCGAAATACCCGCTTTACCCGCCTTACTTTCTGCTATCGGAGGCTATAGCAAAAAACTCTGTTTTAAGGTATAATAATCTGATGTCTTCTCTCGATATTGCCTCATTACAGGCGCTTGACGGTGAGCAGCTGCTCGATGCACTCGAACAAGCGGCTACCAGACTGCATATTTCGGATATTCACATCAATCCTCAAAAAGAGGGGATCAAGATCGAATGGCGCGAGCTGGGAATCCTCAAAGAACTGTTTGTCATGAATGCGCAGCAATATGAAACAATCCAGCGCCGTATCAAGTTTAAGGCAAAACTGAAGTTGAATATCATGACAGCCGCTCAGGACGGCCAGTATACCTTCGAAATGGACAAGCGCTTTGTGAACATTCGTGTCGCAACGTTGCCCACTCGTTTCGGCGAAGCATTTACGCTGCGCTTGCTCGATCCACAGCGCGGCATTGTGCCGCTCGAACAGCTCGGTTTTCCCGATAGCATCAAGAAGCAATTGCTTGATCTCGTTCAACTGCCAAACGGACTTATTCTTGTGACCGGTCCAACCGGTTCGGGAAAAACGACAACGCTCTACGCACTTCTGTCGACTCTCACCGGTAAAGAGAAAAACATTGTGACACTGGAAGACCCGATCGAATACGAACTCAAAAATATTATCCAGAGCCAGATTGATCCGGAACATGGTTACACTTTCGCCTCCGGCCTGCGCGCTATTTTGCGTCACGATCCGGATATTATCCTCGTCGGAGAAATCCGCGATCAGGAAACAGCGCAGACGGCCATCGATGCGTCGCTCACCGGACACCTGGTGCTCGCGACTCTTCACACCAACTCAGCGATCGAAGCGATTCCACGCTTGCTGTCGATGGGCGTGAGCAGCTATACATTCGCGCCTGCTCTGCGTGGCATTCTTGCCCAACGCTTGGTGCGCACACTCAAACCGGAGAATGCCGCTCTCAAGGAAACGGCCGGCAACAGCCCGGACATCTACGGCGGACAGTGCTCGCTACCAGAATTGCTCGTTGCTACTCCTGCCATTCGCAGTCAGATTTTGCTCCAGGCAACATCGGCAGAAATCCTGGAAACCGCCAAAACCGAAGGATTCAAAACCATGCACGAATGGGGAGAAGAACTGATTGCCGCCGGTAAAACGACACGATCGGAGATTGTACGTGTGACGAGCTAGGACTTAGGACAATGTGTTCTTAGCTTCAATGCAAATCTGCATCGGGAGCGAGATTCTTCCCGCTGCGCTTTATCAAATATTTCATCCGGTACCAGGACGCCTGCCCGACTCTGAGTCATTCAGGCGGACAAGCGTCCCGTCTGCAGGAAATAATCCTCTTCATCTTCTCATCCTCTCATCTTCTCATCCCCTGAATCAAACAAGTACTCATACCCACGTTTCTGCCTTGCGCGACAGACTGATTCTCCCATACTATGAACGACCATATGTTAGGCAGACGTCATCGCCGGTCTTTATACAGTGCAAGCGCGGTACAGTCGCGTCCGCGCATTATCACACGTGTCATATTACTGTGCGTCACTATCCTGATTCTCTGGTACCTGGGTGCAAAAGTGGTCTCGCTGTTTAACGGAAGCGCATCGCAGAAAACAGGCGCCATCCTGACACTTTCCTCCGCAGACGCGGAAGGAGTGCAGGTGTCGTTACAGGGAGCTGCCGCACAACGTGCCGAGAATAACCTGAAAGTCTATCCTGGCGATGCCATCATCACCCGCGGGGGTTCCACGGCCTTGCTCAGTTTTTTCGACGGAACAGCCATCCGTCTGGATGAAAGCACGCAGCTGAGCATCGTAAAAAGCGAACAGCTGAGCGACAAGCCTTCCGCGATTGCGGCAAAAGTACTCAGCGGACGCATATGGGTTTCCACGCCGGCAGCCGGCAGCCTGTCTGGCACAATTATTCGTTCGGTTGAAACGCCGGACTTCACGGTAGACGTTCCTGCCAATACTTCAGGCCTCATTTCTGCCAGCCAAATCGCTTTTATCCGTGCCGCAGGACTTGGGTCAACCACGACACTGAAACATCCGCCCTCCGCACCGAAAACAATCGTCATCGGTGAAGGCCAGATGTTCACGCTCACAGAGTCCGCCAAAAAAGATGTCGATAACGGTCGTGATCCCTACGATTTCCGCGATCCTATCAGCCAGCAGTTACTGCACGATGCTTTCCTCGTCAAAAGCTATGCGCTTGCCAAGGAACAAACCGGCATCGTGGCAATATCCGGATCAACCACCGCTATCAATAGTGCCGACCTGACTGTTACAAATCCTGCCATCGATCAGGTGCTTTCCTCGCGCACCATTCGTGTCAGCGGAAAAGTGAGTGACGCCGTTGCAACTGTCAGAGTCAATAATTATGAAGCCCCCATTGCGGCCAATAAAACCTTCGGCGTCGAAATCAATCTGCCCGCAGACGGAAAAAACTCTCTGCACATAGAAGCACAGGACAGTCAGGGAATCACTATTGCAGACGATGTCAGGTCCGTGACGGTAACGGTTGTTTCAAACGTCAAACCCGTCCACGTATCCTCACCTGTCACCGGCATTGATCAAACCTATATAACCGGCAGCGCGGAGGTGGAAGTAACAGGGGATGCGCCAGCCGGCACGCAAGCCATTATGGTCAACGACTATAAATTACAACTGTTTAAGCCCGGCAGCCGCACCTGGAGTTACCTGGCCAGCGCCGCATTGGGTAACCTGGCGCTCGGCAAAAACGTACTTTCCATTGTGGCACTGGACAAAGACGGCAATAAGAGCGAGCCGGTCACACTCACCATCGACTATAAACCGGGAACTGTGACTTCTTCCTCTGTCAGCAGCTCCGAAGCGCCTCTGAAGCAAAATGCTCCGCTCAAACCGGGCTCACTGACTGTCACAAGCCCTCAATCAGGCACCGCCGCACTATCCAGCGAAAAGGAAATCGTCATCGAAGGGACAACGGACGCTCTCACCGACAGCCTGTCAGTAAACGGCTACACGCTGCAACTCTATAAATCCGGCAAGACAACCTGGAACTACATAGCAAGCGTGGATCTTGCAACCATGAAGCGCGGCAAGAATGAGTATCGCATCGTCTCGCGTAATGCTGCAGGCGAAATCCTCGACGTGCTGGAATATACGATCGATTATCAGCCATAGAAAGTATTATGAATCATGTATCACGAATTACGAATAACTAAGGATTCATAATTCATAATACGTAATACTTCATTCGCTTAAGAAACAGTTAATCTATTCAACTCAATCTGCTTCTGAAATTTTTCAGGTATCGCTGCAACCGCCGCGATTTTTTTCTTGCTGATCGGTGATGTAAACGACAGCTTCCAGGCGTGCAGACAGAGAAAATCAATACCCATTTTTTTGGCAATGTTGAGCGAGCCAAGCGTGTAGTATTTTTCATCGCCCAAAATAGGATGCCCGATGGACGACACGTGCACGCGGATCTGATGCGTGCGACCTGTTTCTAAGTCGCAGGCGAGCAGCGAGGCTTCGTTGGTCGAGGAAAGTACATGATAGATCGTGCGTGCCTCGCGCGTGCGTCCGCTGCGCAGGACGGACATTTTGGTACGGTCTGTGGAGTGACGGCCGATAGGGGAGTCGATGATGGCCGAGCTTGGCGTTGGCGTGCCCATCACCAGAACCAGATACGTTTTGGCAACCGTCCGTTTTTCAAACATTTTCTGCAGCACGCGATGCGCCTGCGGATGTTTGGCAACCAGAATGCAGCCGGTTGTCTCTTTATCGAGACGATGAACCAGTACCGAGCTTTCGATAAACGGCAACTTGCGTGCAGCAAACAGCGGCTTTAACTCGTCCATCAGCGTCACTTCGCCTTCCTCCATGCCACTGCCTGCATGCACCATCAATCCAGCCGGCTTGTTGATAATCATGCAGTCGTCATCTTCGTACAGAATCTGCAGATCCAGAGTAGGGGAGTGTTCGGTTGGGATTTTGGCTTCGGTTGCCTCTGGGGATAGCGTCACGCTGTCGCCGGTTTTGAGCATGTGCGCCGGCTTGCTGATCGTTTTCTTTCCCACTTTCACAAACTCCGCTTTGATGAATTTTTGCGACTGCGAACGCGTGGCAACGCCCATGTCCGAGACAAGAAACGCATCGAGGCGCATGGGAGTTGTTACAACGACAGGGGAGGGATTTGTAGACATGTATCGAATCAATAAATTAATCTTACTCTTGGGAGCGGCATGCTTGCCGCGGTTGCAGATGATCCAGGTTGCTTGGTGGCTACACTATGCCTAAACTGAGAACGTATGACCACCAAAAACACGAATCAGGCAGAACTTCTGACGCGCGCAGTCGAGGATGTTGTTCCACGTAAGCTCGCCGAAGATAAGCTGAAAAGCGGCAAGCCGATGCGGTTATACCTCGGCATTGACCCCACAGGAGCCAAATTGCACATCGGACATTCGGTGCCCCTGCGCAAACTGAAGGCCTTTCAGGATGCCGGTCATCACATCATTTTCCTCATCGGCAGCTTTACGGCCATGATCGGCGATCCGTCAGGAAGAGACAAAATGCGTGAGCCGCTTACCCTGGATGATACAAAGAGGAATTTTGAAACCTACAAGCAACAGGCAGGGAAAATCCTGGATTTCTCGAAAGTGGAATTGCGCTTCAATCATGAATGGCTACAGCCACTGACATTCGAAGACGTGATCAAGCTGGCCGGAAATTTTACGGTCCAGCAAATGATGGAACGCGATATGTTCCAAAAGCGCCTGCAGGAAAACAAGCCGATCGGCGCACACGAATTCTTTTACCCCATGATGCAGGGCTACGATTCCGTCGTGCTCGATGTGGATTGTGAACTGGGCGGCAACGACCAGCTGTTTAACATGCTTGCTGGCCGAACCTTGCAACAGGCCTACGGCAAGCGCGATAAATTTGTTCTCACCACCAAGCTGATAGAAGGCACCGACGGCCGCAAGATGAGCAAAACGTACGACAACTGTATCTGGCTGGAAGATAGCGCCAAAGATATGTACGGCAAAACCATGTCGATCAAAGACGAACTGATTTTAACGTACATGGAATGCTGCACCGACATGCCGATGAGCGAAGTGGAAGATGCGCGCAAAGAACTTTCCAAAGGCGCCAACCCGCGCGATATCAAAATGCGCCTCGCTCGCGAACTTGTCACGCTCTACCACAGCGCAGCCCAGGCGCAGCATGCCGAAGACGAATTCAAAAATGTGTTTGCGAAAGGCGACGTACCCGAAGATATACCGGAAATAAAAGTTGAGAAAGCAATCCTCCTCGTCGATTTGCTGGCAGCCCATGCCGTTGTGACAAGCAAGAGCGAAGCCCGACGCCTCATTGAGCAGAAAGCCGTCAAGCATGATGATAAAGTCGTCACAGCCCTGGACGCCAAGGCTGAAAAGGGAATTTATAAGGTGGGGAAGAGGAAGTTTGTGAGAGTTGTATGAAGTATATTTGTAACTATCATTGGAAATTTATTAAAATAATAGTTTGTTTTCTGCCTATTTTAATAATTTATTTTTTGACGATCGGAAAGACTCTAAGACAAGAAATTTATTTCAATAAATATATTGATAATCACCAACTACCAGAATTTTCTTTTATTACACAAGATAATACTATCATCTCAAATAAACCTGTAGAAAGCCAAGTATTAAAGGCTCCAGTACTCAATATTTTCGGCATATCAAATGAATTTGAATGGTTTAATTATTGCATCGAAATAAAAGGCTTTTATTTAGGTAATAACTCAATTAAGGCTGATAGCATATTAGGACTAACTGTTAGTGAAAGCGGTTCTAAAATTGATCATAATTTTTATAGTAAAGACCAGAAAACTATTAATATAATTAGTGATAAAAACAGCTGCTTTGAAACAAATAGTAACTGGAAAGATTTTAAATACGTAACTCATTATATTGCTGAAGATTTATATCTGCAAAATGCTGCTAAATTTAAATTAGATAAGTTAATACAATTTAAAGAGTGGTATGCAAATTATTCAGCCAATTCTATTCCTATTACAGAGTATCACAGTTTGCCTACCAATATAGGAAAATCAGTAGCTGAGAAATTTGAAATTAAATACTATGCTAGACCAAAGGACATGATTATTTTTTTCTTCTTAATTGCGTTAATCACAAGTGCTTGGCTTGGTTTTGTATTGTTAATTAAGACAATAATAGAATTTATTAATGAAAGATAATTACCACATGCGCACCATAGTACGCAGAGCAGGGGGACAACCACGCTATACATTCACCTACCAGACTTCCCCGCTTACCAAGCTTCAACCAACTCCCCTTTACGTCTCTCCAAAACAGAATCCGAGAGTGGGCGTATTTTACCTATAGCAAGCCATAATCAACACGTTTGCACAGTGCGCCCCCCTGTGGCTTTATACCTCTTTCCAAGAGAAGGTACCTCATAATCCTCAGCCTTAAGCCAAAAGAAGGGGACAGTATATCTGGAAAATACTTTAAAAAATTTGTCGAATGCGGTTTGTGCACAAGAGTGTGGAAAACTCTGTACCGCGCTTGAAGTGGATAAAAGTA
>CALMES010000123.1 GCA_937863435.1 uncultured Candidatus Peregrinibacteria bacterium | reverse complement strand
TTTTCTCGTCTTTTGAGTCACCGTTAAAAGTTTGCTCAATGTCACTTGCCAGATTGGTGGTACCTATTTCACGGGCGCCGATATCACTGGCTTGTCTGTACAGTTGTCCCATCTCCGACATAAGGGGTTGCATGTTTTCCCACCGGTCTCCGGTTTCCTGCATGCGGGCCAGTTGCTCAAAGAGCTTTTTTGCCTTCTCTTCAATGATTTTCAATTGTTCGCGGCTTTCGCCGCTTTTCGTTTGTTCGGCCATGGTGCGGATGGCGGCCGGAATTTCCGACGATGTCACGCGAGCCGCTGGTGATTCGGGAAACGTCATGCGGGTTTTTTTAGGTGTTAGGTGCCAGGGCAGTTACTTTTGATGCTGCTGCATCAAGCTGTGCAGTGGCGTTTGCAAGTGCGGTTGTGTCTATGCCGGCGGCGGGCGTTGATTTAATGCGCTGCAGCTCCCGCATAAGTTCGGCGTTTGTCATACTTGCACTTACTCCCAGTTTGGTTTTCAGTTCCACCATATGAGTGTTCACATCGGATGCGGTGGTAGCGGTACTGATTTTTGCGAGAATGCGGTTCATTTCGGTCAATTTCTCATTGGATCCCTCAATGCCTGTCTTGATGCTGTTTTCAATCTTGATGCCTTCGGGTGTTGCTCCGCCGGGACGGCTCAGTGCGGCTCTGAATTTGCCGAAATTTGAAAGATTGGTCTGAAGGCCGGCAATATACGATCCAATATTGTTTGTATCACCCTTTGTGCCGGCTCCAGGGAACGGTGCTGGCAGGAAGCCCGGCAAACGTGTAATAGCGCTGCCAAGACCGCCACCAATGCCCTTCACTTTGTCGGCAATGCCGCCAATGATAGAGCCGCTCTTCGACAGTGCGCCAAACGCGCCATGCCAGATAATCATGCAAGCGGCGATAATCCACAGCATCGACCACCACGTACTTACGCCGCTTACCAGCGGCAGGTCCAGCTTCGCACCGATATCCGGAGCGGCTATCGTACTGCTGGCGGATACCATCACGAGGCCGATAACCAGCGGAACAGCTACCACGGTGGGCATAAAAGCGGCTTTCAGGAATTCCATGAATACGTCCTTGTCATTGCCGAAAATGGCAGTGGTCGGTTTTCCTGTCATGGCGTAGCCAAGAAATGCAAACGGCATGAAAGCGATGGTCACCCACATGATGACAATGCGGATGATGAGTCCAAGCGTGAGAGCGATAACGGGGAATGTCACGAATGCCTGAATAACAATCGCAAAGAAAATGTTGATGAGCATCTGCAGCGTGCGAGACGGTCCGTTGACCTGGCTGGCAATGGCGCGTCCGACATCGCTCTTGGGCACTTGCGGCAGTGTGGTGATTTTACCAAATGAGATGGCCAGTCCGCTGAGGATAGCGTGGCTGCCGCCAAAGCGCTTTTTGACATTGGTCATGGTATCGGTGCGCCAGCAGGCAATGCCTTCGTCACAATGACAGCGGCCTTTATTGATCTCCTCTTTGTCATTCTTGTTGCAGCCATTGGATTCATAGAATTGTGTCACTTTTACCGCGTCCGGGAACAGCTCGAAATCCGCCAATGCGCGGCATTCCTCGCTGACTGGCGGCCCGACAGCGTCTGCCGGCTGGTCTTCGATATACTTGCACGTGTAGGCGGGCAGCATATTGGGAATCGAATACACCGTTGCCGTGAGGACACTAGACACGTCGATAATCACACGCGGAAAGAACCAGGAGAAGTTGACGAGAATAACCGCCATGACAAAATGCACGATTTTCTCTTTTACCAGAGAGCTGTCTCCTTTCAGAATGGTCATGAATGCAACGCCTATCAGCATGAAGGCGAAGATAATATTGACGATATCGCGGGAAAGAAGCCATATATTCTTCAGTACACTCATCATGTTCGGCTGCAAAAAGAAGGCAGACGAAAGAAGAAAAGAGGCGATTTTAAGACACAGCAGGAGCAGGACGTGCAAAACGCTTACCAGTACAGACAATGCGTCAACAATCTGCAATGTGACAGACCCCAGGTTTCCGCTGTCAATCTGTCCGGCCGTTTGTGCATAAACCGGATGGCTCCATACCAACAGGAGTCCTGCCAGCAGTAAGACAGACGGATGGAACCGGAAGCGTATTGGTGTTTGGTGTGAAAACATTCTTATTAGTATAGCACTTTTTGGCTTGAGTATCAATAACCGGTAACTTGTTTCGGCAAGCTGCCAGTGCTTTCAAAGCGCTGAGTATTTTTTGTACTCTCTCATGGTCATTTAATTCCATATATTCCTTATTATTGGCTTACAGTAAACAAAAATATAGAATAACATTTTTGTCTTTTGTCTTGATCAATTTTCTTGATCTTACTTCGTGTTTATGAGTACTATTTGTGAACACAGGTTTTCCTCTCCAGTTCCTCCATGGTTCACGACGCTCTCAAGGCACTTCTCAGCTCGCAAACGCGCGTAAAACTTCTGTCTGTCTTTTTGCTGCATCCGGAAGAGGAGTATTTTATCCGTCAGCTCACTCGTCTTTTAAACGAACAAATCAACTCTATTCGTCGCGAGCTGGAGAACCTTCGCAAGATTGGTCTGGTCAAGGCCCGCCATCGCAACAGAAAGAAGTATTACAAAGCAGATACCGATTTCATTTTTTTTACCGAACTGCGCAGCATGTTCGCCAAGGGTGTCCGGGGAGAGAATGCGACGGTCAGCACCCTCAAGACATTGCCTGGCGTGCAGTTTCTGTTACTGGCGGGCAGCTTTGCCGGCACACACAGTAAGGTGGATCTTTTGGTGGTCGGGGACGTGAAAAAAGAAGTGATTGAATTACTTCTGGCACAGGACGCCAGCATGAGGAATGTCAAATACTCATTGTTTTCCAAGGCGGATTTTCTGTATCGGCTTAGTTTACGTGACCGGTTTATTCTCGAAATCGTCGACGACCCCCGGCATTCGGTTGCTTTGAACGCTATCGGGCAGGAGATAGAGGAGGCAAGAAAATAATACGGCTGTTGCAATCCGAAGTCTCTTTAGGTCGTGCAGCGGTTTTGTGCGCTGGTTGCAGTCTTTCTGTGCTACGCGCCTGCTTGCGAACACGTCATTGGCACTCATCTTGTTCAGATTGTCTTTACATTCAGATATTCATCCGGTAAATTCTACCGGCTTTTATGACACTCGCAGTACTCCACACGCAGGCAGAAACAATGAAAAAGGCTCGTCCGGATATTCAGCCCGGCTACACCGTTCGTGTACACCAGCGTGTACAGGAAGGGGATAAGGAGCGTGTACAGATTTTCGAGGGATTGGTCATTGCCGTTCATCGCGGTCATACCCTCACCGATCATTCGATTACCGTCCGTCGCATTGCATCCGGTGTCGGAGTGGAGAAGATTTTCTCGGTCCATTCTCCGCTTATTGAAAAGATTGAAGTAAAGAAAGTCGCAAAAGTGCGCCGTGCCAAGCTCAACTTCCTGCGTGGTCGCAAAGGAAAGAGTGCGCGTATCAGCGAAAGATTCACCAACTCTGACGAGTTCAGTATCGCAGCAGCTCCAGCTCCTGTTGTTGAGGCGGACGTTCCTGCGGAATCCGAGAAAGCAGTTGCAGAAGAAGAGAAGACTGCGTAGAGCTCTCTATGACATTCAGAAAAGTATGTCTATACTAGCAAGGTGACATACGTTCTTCTTGGTAACTACGGCGTAGGCAACCTTGGCGATGAAGCCTTGCGTGACTACTTTCTTGCCTCTTTCCCCTCCGTTCATTGGAAGGTCGTTTCAGCGCGTCCTTATGATGAAAATGAGCTTCCTCGATTGCCCGGAGGGTTGCGATCATTGTTTTCCCCATGGTGGAAAGTAATAGGAGCTATTGCCAAAAGTGATGGTATTGTTTTTGGCGGAGGCACGCTCTTCACTGATATAGAATCCCTCAAGGCGTGCTTTTTGTGGTATTCGTATGTGCTGGTGGCACGATTGTTTGGAAAAGATATTTTCTTTGCATTTCAAGGCGTGGGTCCGTTCCGTACGGCAATAGGCGAGAGCATTGCCAGGGCGGCATTTAAGCATGCCAGTTATATTTCCACCCGTGATCCGAAGGCGTATGAACGTGTTCATGGATGGATGCTTGGAACGTCGTTTAAGACTACAAAAATTGTTCAAACATTTGATCCTGTTTTTTCTTTTGTAAAAACGCAAACAACGACTAATAGATCAAATAATTTGATCATTATTCCGCGGTCAAACTCCACCATGGAATTTTACACACGGGCATTGAATGCTGCCAAATCAAAAAAATGGGATGCAATATCCATCCTCCTGATGCAGTCCCATGAGGAGAGCTATGCAAGTAACAGAATAAAGACAATGTTTGACAAAAATCAGAAAATTGAAGCTTATCCTGTTCACACTATCGGACAGCTGATTCACATCGTCAAGACGGCCGGATTTGTACTGACACAGCGCTATCATGGTGCGATTTGTGCAATGGCGCTGGGAGTGCCGTTTGAAGCGATCCCCATGGTATCAGGGGATAAGCTTGATGTGGTGACAAAAATGGATCCAAACAGTTGTGAACAGCTTGTGCAACAGGGCAGAGAGACACTGCTTGCGGCGCTGGGAGAGAAAGGATCGACCCCTCAGGCGTAAAACGCTACACTTTTCCTCGATACAGCGGTATTTAACCGTGAACGGGTGCCGGAGCTTCTGCCGGTTTCATCTCACTCCTTATCAGTTGCGACCTTATCATGAATATTCGAAACTTTTGCATCATCGCACATATTGATCACGGAAAGTCCACGCTCTCCGATCGTATGATAGAAATAACCAGCACAGTTGCCATGCGCGACATGAAGGAGCAGTTGCTTGATTCCATGGATCTGGAGCGCGAGCGCGGTATTACGATCAAGCTGCAGCCTGTGCGGATGCAGTATATGGGGCATCAGCTCAATCTCATTGACACCCCGGGTCATACGGATTTTCGCTATGAGGTGAGTCGTTCCCTTGCCGCCTGTGAGGGGGCAATTCTGCTGGTGGATGCCTCCCAGGGTATTCAGGCGCAGACACTGGCCGTTCTGTACATGGCGATGGAGCATGACCTGAATATTATTCCTGTTCTGAATAAAATAGACCTGCCGGCAGCCGATGTTCCGCGAGTCAGTGCGGAAGTCATTAAAATGCTCGGCTGTTCGCAGGAAGATATTCTGGCGATTTCCGCCAAAGAGGGCACAGGCGTTGCAGCGGTACTCGATGCGGTTATTGAGCGTATTCCTGATCCGAAAAAAACCATTTCTACGGAGGGCAATGCACGAGCGCTCATTTTCGATGCGGTGATGGATGATTATCGGGGGGCAGTGACCTACATCCGTGTGGTGGAAGGCTCTTTCCGGAAGGGGCAAATCGTGCATCTTCTGGGTTCCAAAGTGAAGTTTGAGGTACAGGATGTGGGACATTTTTCTCCTAAGTATATCTCGGACGCCAGTATCAACGATGGCGAAATCGGCTACATCGTGACCGGCTTGAAGGACGTGGGGCAGGCCCGCGTGGGAGACACTATTGCGGCGCAGGAGCATTCCAGTCCTTTACCAGGCTATACCAAAGTCCAGCCGATGGTGTTTGCCGGCATGTATCCGACGGATGCCGAGGAGTATCCCAAGCTGCGCTCTTCTCTGGAAAAATTATCGCTCAACGATGCTGCTCTCGAAATCGGCTATGAGCAGAATGTGGCTCTGGGAAACGGCTTTCGTGTAGGATTCCTGGGGCTGCTGCACATGGATATTATTCAGGAGCGTCTGGAGCGTCAGTACGATTGTGATCTGATTATTACCGCACCAAGCGTTCTGTACGAAGTGCAGTTGAAGGCGGCCAGGCCTGCAAGTGTCGTGCGTGCAAGTCTGCTGAAAATTGACGATCCGACTGTCGCTCTGCTGAGTAATCCGGCCGACTTTCCGGATCCTACTTATATTGATGAAATCCGTGAACCCTGGATCAAGCTGGAAGTGGTTTGTCGTCAGCAGGATATCGGGCCGACCATGCAGCTGGTTCAGGAACGTCGCGGTATCTATCTTTCACTTGAATACATCGATGCCGATCGTGCTATTTTGCGTTTCGAAGTACCGCTTAACAGCATCGTGCTGGACTTTTTCGATAAGCTCAAATCCTTCACATCTGGCTACGCATCACTCAGTTACGAACATTTGGGCTATAGAGCAGGGGACTTGGTGAAGATGGATATTCTGCTTCTGGGTGAACCGGCGGACGCACTCAGTACCATTGTGCATCGCAGCGAAGCACACGATACCGGAGCCATCATCTGCAAACAGCTGAAAGAGGTGATTCCCAAGGCGCAATTCCAGATTCCGATTCAGGCTTCCATTGGCTCCAAAGTGGTTGCACGCGAAACCATTGCCGCATTGCGCAAAGACGTTACGGGTTATCTGTACGGCGGCGATATCACGCGCAAAAACAAGCTGCTCGACAAGCAGAAGAAGGGCAAGAAGCGTATGAAGCAAATGGGGAAAGTGACACTCACGCAGGAATCGTTTTTGGCCGTCTTGAAGCGCTAGAGAATCATGCTGATCAGCTGAGTGAGGAGGGTTTTTATGTGCGGTTGTGTGAGTATCTGTTTCCATTCGCTGTCTAGCGCAATGACAGGTTTTCCTTGTGCCATTCTTTGCTCGAACATGCTCCGTACCTCATCGGTCATTTTTTGTATGAAATATTGGAATAAAGCGTCCGGACTTGTTGGCGGAATGGATAATTTTTCTTTCCGCCATTGCCGCAGAAGTGTTTCCACATCAATCTTCGCCCTTTCCTGTGAACTGCAATCGATGGCACTTATGGTTTCTATGCAGCTTGTAACCAATTCATCCATGGAGAACGCGTTCACAGTCATCAGCTTCTGTTTCCCGCCAATGGGGTAGTGTTTTTGCGCTCTCTCTTTCGTTTCTGCCATGCTGATGGCAATTTCATCATGTATGCGGCGCTGGCGGTCTTGTTCTTGCATGTGCACGGCGGCAGTGTCAGTGTTGGACTTGATGACTCGAATCATGGTGAAATAATACTATACTGAACACACTTCTGCTATTTGGATTACTGTAACGATGCTTCTTTTTGGCTTTGCAGCATTTTACTCTTCATTGTCCTCATTTTTCTGCGCTTTTTCTTCCAGGAGTATTTTTTCAATATGGGCCATGTACGGTTCGATCAAGGTTTGCAAGACGCTGATGGTGAGTGGCTGCAGTTGCTCAAAGGCGACAGGGCGTTTGGATTGCTCGAAAAATTCCACCAGCACGAACGTGGTCAGCTGGAGTACCGTACCGTCAATATTATTGGCGTCCACCAGCAGGCGGCGCAGGATTCTGTCGCCATCAATATTCATGACCAGCTGCAAGCGCGTGATCCAGTTTATGAGCGAGTCGTTCATGGGAGGCGGCAGATGGCCGCCTTGGGTCAGGGCAGTCGATGCATCCATCGGCATGGCGATCGTCAGATTTTGATCCTGGATATATTCCGATACTGTTTCGAGCGAAGCGTTGTGGATAAGCGAAAGAATGGCCAGGATAAAAATAGACGGACAATCGCGCGCCACCAGCCGGGAGATAAGCATAAACAGATGCGTATGCTGATCGTCACCCAGGAACTGAATGATGGTCCTGGCTACCCGATCATCGCGCTTGCGGGATTTTCGTTCGTCTTTAGCGGCCTGTTTCATTTGCCTTGCGGCCGCCGCGAAACGTTCTTTCGCCTGTTCGGACAAGGCTTCCGATACAGAGCCCTGACCTTCGCCGGGTATAAATGACTCAGATCCTGTTTCGGACATAGCACAAGAATAACAGTGTTGCCCCGCTTACTCCAGTGAACGGTGTTACGCCTTGGAGTCAGCCTTCACATCCACCGAGAGCGGAGTGGTCTGATCGCCGATCTGTAAGCTGACAGTGAAGACGCCGATATTTTTGATCGGGTCTTTGATCTTGATCTGATCGGACGCCAGATTGATGCCAAACTGGTTGCGCAGGCTGTCTGCAATCATCTTTTCATTGATAGCAGCGTACAGCTTGCCCGCCTTGGATGCTTTCTGCACGAAGCGCAGACTCTTGCCTGCAAGAGCTTTGAGAGACGAGGACTGAGCGGTTTTCTCGAGTTCGCGCTCCAATGCACGTTTCTTGATCTGCTCCGCGTAGCGCTTGCGCACATTTGGAGTGACCACGATTGCCTTGCGGGCAGGGAGAAGGTGATTCAATGCATAGCCATTCCCTACAATAATCAGGTCATTTTTCTTGCCGATGCCGGAGATGTCTGATAACAATAATATTTCCATGACTGAATTGTAACGCAAAAGTGCGTCAAATCATAGGGAAAGTCCTACGAGCTGACAAGGGCTCTTTTTTGGCAAGTTTCTGGGATGAGGAGTGTGTGTCATTAAAATATTTTAATATTCTTTCGGTGGTCAATTCGCGTAAAAGTATGTCCAACAGCTACAAGAGGCGCAGAGCGTGCGCCGCCTACAAGTATGTCAGCCATGAAACGGTAACGTGATGAGCCATGCCGGAAACGAGAGCCAGCTTTTGCCTGCCTTAAAATGACGCTCTGTTGTTATGTACCAGTCGCTCACCGACGTAAGCCGGTCTGAATGCAGGGCAAGCTTGCCGATTCTGACGCCCTGTATCTCGTTATCGTACGCGGTGATGTAGAGAGGGGAATAGAGGAACACGGCCGGAATATCTTTTTTCATGATTTCATTCAGATCCGTCAGTGCCTTTTTGCGTGAGTCGCCGCTGGAGGTTTCGCGGATGCGTGTCAGCAATGCGTCCGCTTCAAATGATGCATACTGCGAGAGGTTGAAGGCATCGAGCTTGAGGCTTTTCTTGTCATCAGTTTTTTCCTGTATCTGGCTGGAATGCCAGTAGGGATAACTGTCCAAATTATCCAGCAGTGACTGGCCGAAAAGCAGAATGTCATAGTTGCGACTCAGCATTTTGTCTTCGAACTCCTTTTTGGTATCGGGGATGACGATCTGTACATCCACGCCTATTTTCTGCCATTGCGTACGAATTATTTCGGCTATTTTCCGGTAATTTTCCGGTGTTTTGCTGGTGAGAATTGTCAGGCTCAATGGTTTGCCGTTAACCGAATTGATACGCGTGTGCGGTTGGTCGGTTGGCTGCCTGCGAATGAGATAGCCGGTAACATCCAGGTACAGGTCGTCGGTGGAAACGCGGTCAATGTCCGTATCGGCACGTTTGCTGCGGAGGAACTGGTCGACAAGTCGTTGCTCGGCGTCGGCCAGCTGGAAACGCCGGGCATCAGCGAAACGCTCGATGTATGCGGTATCCAGCACTTTTCCATTGTCTTTGGTGAGACGGATAACATTGGAGCCTATGCGCAGTGCTCCGCTTTGAGAGGGGGAGGTGGGAATTTCCACGAGCCAGCTGCCGCTCATAGTGGGTGTTTGCAGTGCGGCCGGCAGGGTCGAGCCGCTGAGTATGCGGATACCGTTGACGAGTGTCGCGCCCCTTGCCTCGGCAATCGAGCCGGTAATGGTCAAAATGGCTCCCGTTTCCAGCAGCGCGATGTGCTGGACGCCATGGAGAGGTCCGACAGCATTCGTTTCCCGTTGCTGCAGCAATGTCTGCAGGCGCATTTTTTCCGGCATGACCCAGTTGGAGGCGAACAATGCGCCTTGCGCCGCCTTGGGATCGAATTTATAGCGCCAGTCTTTCAAATCGATTTCGGCCAGAGGCGTGTCGACGATTTTTGTTTCGTGAATCGCGTCGGCAATTTCCTGCTTGTTAGTTGCCAGCTGCAGGCCCAGGCGCAGGATTTTGTCGGACAGCACGTCGCGGTCCAGGTTGAAGAACAGTCCGACATACTGCGGCAGGGTGTATGAAATCGGTTTGAAGCGCTGGGGAAGCAGGGGATTGCCTTTGTCGTTGCGGGCTACCAGGCGTACGCCGTTGACATTCATAATGTCTGACAGCAGCAGGGAATAGCTGTTGAACGCACGGAAGACGATGCGATCAATTTTATATTCTTTCATACCCGCACGCGCGAATCGTTTGAGGGTGACTTCGGTGGACGTGTCGGACTGGAGGAGGTTGATAAACTGGTAAGGGCCGGCACCGACGGGTTTCAGGCCGAAATCAATGGCCTGATCCAGCTTGTTTACCGGAATGCCGGCAAAATACGATTTTGGAAGCAGTCCGAGTGTGAGATTGCTCGGAAAGAAGGAGTACGGTTTTTCGAGCGTGAAGCGCACGGTGCGACTGTCAATTTTCTTTATATCGATTCCCCGATAGTTCTGATGCAGGATGGGATTCGGAAATGCCGGGTCCTGGATGGTCTGGAAGGTAAACAGCACATCGTCAGCAGTGACAGGATGAGGATTATCGGGGGTGGTATCATGCCAGAAGAGCTTGTCTTTGAGGGTGAGTGTGTAGATTTTATTGTCATCCGATACTTTCATGGTGGCCAGATCATCTTCTATTCTACCGGTCAGCGCATTGTATTTCATGAGCCCGGCAAACACGAGCGAGACAATATCGTGATTCACATCGTTGGTGATCGTAAACCAGGGATTGAGCGGAGCAATGTCTCCTACCGACGCTTCGATATAGGTACCGCCCTTGATGGCGACCTTATCGGTATTTTGGACATAAAAGAGTCGCAGCAGTCCGGCGAAGCTGGCCAGAAAGACAACGCAAAACACTGCAAGCGCGATGCGCTCGATACGGGTCATGGCCGCTATCAGACGAACAAGTGCTTGCAAAAGGAAGAGGGGAAGGCTGCTCTCTTACGCGTTACCATGCAGCATACCAGAAAGAAGCGATTGCGACAGCTCCCGAATTATCATTCCTGCAAACAGCGCCTTATTAATTATCCTCTGTACATCTGAAACAATGCAATCGCGAAGAATGCGATAGAGATCCAGATAGTGACGGTAAACAGCACTTTTTCAGCGCCGCGGCGCTGAACGTACGTTGCACCTGCTCCGCCAAATGTAGCGGACAGGCCGGATGCACGGTGCTGCAGCAGTATGAAAAGCGAGAGGAGGAGAGCCAGAACGATCTGGATGGTCATGAGGATGGTCGACATAGTGAGGTTATAGTACAGCAGAGAGTGGGGATTGGCAAAGCAGGAATTGGAAAGAACGTAGAATGTAGAACGATGAACGTAGGGATTTTTTTTGTATTCTACGTTCTACATTCTACGTTCTTCAGCAGGCCTTCTTTCCTATCCTTCGTCCACTTCTTCACTTCTGCCTCGCGTTTTCTGGCCGCAGACAATGTGTCGAATTCTTCCCAGTAAATGATTTTGATAGGGGAGCGACTGCGCGTGTACTTAGCACCCGTGCCTGCATTATGTTTTTCTTCGCGTTCCTGCACATTCACGCATGTACCGGCATACAGCGAGGAGTCGGCACAGCGGGCGAGGTAGAAGAAGTGGGGCATTGCAAGACAGTGTACGTGTCGTTTGCTTGTTTACCACTGCTCAAAGGGTGCCTGCAAGATTTTTGCATGCTGCTTTTTCAGCATGTCTTTTCTCATAGTGTGGTAGCCTGCTGTAACAGCGTCGATTATCGCTGACTGTGCCGACGTATGTTGTTTGGCGGCCTCTTCGTGCGCCGTTATCAGGTTTGATACCAGATAATATCCGGCACCGTAGTCTTTGATCATTTGTTCGCCGGCGGTGCAGGTGGCATCCAGGGCATTCGCTTTATCAGCGGAAGTGTGTGCTTTTTGCCTTATTTCATACAGAATATTGCCGGCTATCAGCTGCCGGAGTTTCTGCTCGCTCATCGGACCATAATATTGCAGGAGGGCCGCTGCCGCATCGGTTAAATGGTCGCGATTTTTTTTGATTTGATGATTTTGGATGAATTCGGCGGGATTCTTGAGCTGCGTCATTTCAAAGACACGGTGACTATTTTTACTGCAGAGATACATATGACAAAAGGATTCCGCGCCGGCAATAGGCATACGATGTTGTTTGGCAATGTGTAAGCCTATATGCGAAGTCAGGTCACAGTCCAACGGCCAGTAATTGTACTTCTCTTTTGCAACAATGCCATTGTGGTACGAACAGGATGATTGATAGGTAAAACCTTCCTTTACTATTTCTCCGGCCATAATGTGCATATACTGATCAATTGTCTCCCATTGCAGGGAGGCGACATGCAGTGACTGGTCTGGGCTTCCGGTAGGAGCATGTCGCTTGTATTTCAGATGGCGATGGAGCAGAAATTTCACTCTTTCGGCAATTTCATCCGCAATCCCGATAACTTCCGTCGCCCGATTATTTGCAGGGATATGCTTTTGTTCCAGATGAGCATGAAATTCCAATGGCGAGAATAAATACGGATACTCATTGTTTGCGCTAAACGGATTATCCGGTATATCGGCAGCGCGGGATTGCCGTGCTCCAAGCGCAATAGCGGCGAATCCTGCCAGGCTTCCCTTGAGAACATCTCTGCGGGTAACGACATCTGCATCAGCATGATCACAAGATGGTCGAAGCATTCCATGAGTGTGGCGCTTTCTAATCTGCCGGCAACTGTTTTCTTTTTGATGAGTGAAGAATGGCTTGCGGATGATGTAATTTGCCCGAAAATATTTTGATTGTTGAGCAAATAAACGATCTACAAAATCGGTTGCAGACCATCTTTCGGTAAGCTCAGGATCTTTGATCAGCGAACGAAATAGTTGGCTGTGTCACGCGTAGCGCAGCCTTTGTGGAAGCATTACCCCACTTCGCTAAAGCTATGCGGGGCACACTCCGCTGCGCGAAGTGTGGTGGGCGCCAAGGGATTCGAACCCCTGACCCTCTCGGTGTAAACGAGATGCTCTAACCATCGGCCTGGGCCGATAGGCGCCCTATCACTTGTTTCAAGAAATCCCTCCCTTTGCCAGTTTTGAAGAATTTTTCTCTTAGTATTGCTTCTTTTTTAGTTCCAAATTCTTCTTTGTATACAAGCTTCCACGGACCTCTTTTTGATGTATAGGATGCAAAACTATCATCTGTATTATGCTGCAGTAAACGATGTTCAATATTTTCTGAGTAGCCTTTATAAAGAATGCCGTCGGCATTCTGAAGAACATACACGTAATGCATATCGTGAGTGAAAGATATGAAATGGTGGGCGCCAAGGGATTCGAACCCCTGACCCTCTCGGTGTAAACGAGATGCTCTAACCAGCTGAGCTAGGCGCCCTATAGATGACAGTGATTTTAATGGTGGGGCTCTAACCATCGGCCTGGGCCGATAGGCGCCTCATGATGTGATTCTGCCTCTGGCTTTTCAGAAGCCAGACTACTCTAATAGTTCTGAAGCTTTCTGTCTATACAAGCGCTGCCACAGTTCTTGTCTGTTGGGTCAGTCGGCGTAGAATTGCCGGGTATGAAGAAGAAAGATCAAATGAAGTTTTATCAGATTGCCATCGGCATCGTTCTTCTGGGATCGATCTTTCTCTGCGTGTATAGCTTTTCACCGTTTGTCGATGCCGGATATACCGTGGATCTGAATATCCTGCTTTTCGATGCGGTTATGGCCGTTCTGGCTGCCCTAAGCAGTGCCATAGCGTCCATTGTCGCATTCCGTCTCCTTAAAAAAGAGGCGCGAGCGGTTCTCGGTTTTTTGTCTGCTTTGGTACTCTCTATCTCGCTTATCAGCCTCTCGCGCGTCTATTTCCTGTAAAAAGCTCGTTTTCTTCAAAAGGACGTGTGTAAAAGCTCTTTTGAGAATGCTATTGCCTGCTTTGTGTGTGTTGGATACACTCTTGCGGCCTCTTAACGCCCATTTTGTATGTTTGCTATCGTCGATATTGCCGGTTTCCAGGAGAAAGTAGAGCCTGGTATGAAACTACGTGTTCCGCTTCTGAAAGCCACTATTGGTGACACTGTCACCTTCGATAAAGTGATGCTTGTCTCCAAGTCGGATAGCGACGTTGTGGTCGGAAAGCCGTATGTAACAGGTGCTTCTGTCACGGCGATGGTCAAAGAGCACGGCCAGGGCGATAAAATCCGCGTGTTCAAGTTCAAGCGCCGCAAGCGTTACCAGAAGACCCAGGGTCACCGTCAGGATCACACGGACATCGAGATCGTCGACGTAAAGGCTTAAGAGGAGGAGAGGATTTGATGTATTTATTGATCGGAAATTTTTGCTATACAATTACGGCATTCTTCAAAAGAATCTGATTATGTCTGATCAAACCTTTCTCGATTTTTTGATTCTCTTCAAGCGGCAAACGGAGGAAATGTGGGCGAACAAGGAGTTGGAGCGTGATGTGTACGGTTTTCAGATTCCGGCTGGCGCCAAGTGGCTGCCGGGTTTGTCGGCGGAACACATACGCGCCTACGAACACGATATTGGTTGTGTGTTTCCGCACGATCTGCGTGTATTTCTGTCGGTAATGAACGGACTGGATCGTGAATCAATCAATATCTACGGCATGTGCGGTGAGCCGTTTCGTACCAAGTACACCATTTATTCATACCCGCGTGATTTTGAATTGATCCGCGGGCAAATCGCCCGCTTGCAAAGTTCTGTTGAAGAGCTGGCTGGTTATCTGACGGATTTACGTGTTTCAGGGGAAGGTGTTCGTTTTGTGCCACTCTGTATGGGGACGTATGTTGTGTGCAGTGATGACAATACCTATAGTCCGGTTGTGTATTGCGACGGATCGTTTGTGGACATAGTCGGTGAAACGATCAAGGAATCACTCATACTCCGCTTCCTGCCATCGGCTTAATTGGCGGTTTCCAGGTCGGTTCGTAATTCCCGAATGGCCTGCAGTGTGACGGCGATATTTTGCAAACACGCGATCGTTTCGCCGTAGCGTTCGCCAATTTTAAACAGATGATGAAGGTAGCTTTTTTTATGATTGCGGCTGGTGAGGGCAGGGGAGAGCGGATCGATGACCGAATCATCCTGGAGGAATTCGGCACGACGAATGCGCAGCTTTGTGCTGTCTTTCAGCCATATATTGCCGTGGCGTGCTTCGCGCATGGGAGACACGCAGTCGAACATGTCGATGCCGCGACGCACGGCTTCCCGGTGCTGGTGCAGTTCGCCGACTCCCATCAAATACCGCGGCTTGTCGGCTGGCAGGAGCGGACAGACATAATCGAGGACCGACAACATATCCTTTTCCGTTTCACCGACAGCCAGACCGCCGACTGCGTAGCCATCAAAACCAATTGCCATCAGTTCCTCAGCGCACTTTTGTCGCAAATCGCGTTCGAGTCCGCCTTGCACAATGCCGAAGAGAAATTTGTGCTTGCCTGGATGCGCTTGCAGCAATTGTTCGTGCGTTTGCTTGCAGACTTTTGCCCAACGCAACGTTCGATCAACCGCTTTTATTTGATCGGCTTTGGGCGCAGTAGAAGGCGGGCATTCGTCAAAGCACATGATGATATCGGCACCCAGTTTGTGCTGGATGGTAATCGATTCTTTGGGGCCCAAAAAAATAGGTGATCCGTTTCGGTGATTGCGAAACTGCACGCCTTCGTCGGTAATGGAGCGGATTTTGCTGAGCGAGAAAACCTGATATCCGCCGGAATCCGTGAGAATCGGCTTGGGCCAGTTAATGAATTCATGAAGCCCGCCAGCCCGCTCCACTACAGCTTCTCCGGGGTGAATGTGCAGATGGTACGTATTGCAGAGAAGCGCCTGCGCGCCGAGTGCGTGTAAATCGTCAAAGGTAATGCCTTTCATGGCACCGGCCGTTGCAACCGGAAAGAAAAACGGAGTGTGAATATCGCCATGGGCAGTTGAAATGGTGCCGCGACGCCCGAGGGATGACGTACGATCCAGAGTGAACATGTATACAGTATAGAGCAAGGCTGAGAATGTAGAACGTAGAACTGAGAACGTAGAATTTAATAGCATCCCCCACGTTCTATCGTTCTGTGTTCTACGTTCTTTTCAGATTTAATTTTTTGTAAAGTGCATCAACTACAAAGCTAAAAGCCATTTTCCCTTGTTGTCACTTGAAAATCCACCAGCACAGTTCATAGTATGCATTGTTCTTCACACCCTTCGCTATGGCCATGCATCCGACCAATACCTCGTGGGTCATCAACTTCATTATTCGCTTAAGCCTCGGGTCCTGCATGATTATGTCGGGGATTGCCATGTACCGTGAATTCGATCCGTTCGAAGCGAGCGTTATCGATGGCATGGGTTTTCTCACTCTGCATGGCATGATCTGGGCGTATGTCCTGCCGGCACTGCTTATCTTGGGCGGTGCTCTGCTTATCTATGGCAAAGGGATGTTTATTACAGCGTGGATTGGCGGCATTGCACTTGGATCTGTGCCGATGGGCTTATTGCTCAAGACTATCCTCTCCGG
>CALMES010000122.1 GCA_937863435.1 uncultured Candidatus Peregrinibacteria bacterium | reverse complement strand
TGGAATCCAGTAGGAAACCCCGCCGTTTTCGCAACGGCTCAAGTTGGCACAGTCACGGTAGAAACAAATGGCTAAAAAGCGCAAGACCTTCGGATCGAAGGAAGGCACCCCCAAGGACAATCGCGAAGACAAGGCGATGGCAAAGAAGCGCGGCATGAGCATGGCTGCGTGGGAGAATTCCGCGGCGGACAAAAAGCATGACGGAAAGAAGCTCCGCAAGTTTGCGGATGGTGGTTTTTTAGGTTCTCTGTTCGGGCGCGGGCGGTTTGTCCCGCAAAAAAACCCGGCACGTGAATATCTTGACAACATAAAACAAACCCAACAACAGCTTAATGCTGAAAATGCAAAGCGTGTTGCGCAGGCCAAGGACGGATATGCTTCCACGCTCATGAAAAGAGCGCTTAACGAGGCATACGCAAGCGGCGACACGGCTGACGAAGACGGCAATGTTCTCGCTGGCACCGGGTACATCGGAGCGCTGAAGAACGCAATGAACGCCCCCGGAGGCTCGCGTGCATTCCAGCAAGAAGCCCGCGACAAGGCTTTTGCCGCCATGCAGAACATGCAGGAATTCAAAGACAATGGCATGGCTGATTACGATTGGAGCAAGCAGGGCGTGACAATGCCGACGAACACCGCGGCAACACCTGCCCCCGCAGCCACCACAGCGCCAGCGGCGACATCTCCCGCCGCGAATATCGTGGGTCAGCGTTCTCCGCAGCAAGCGGCTCAGGCGGCTCAGCCGACGCAGGAAGACGCGATGCTTGGTGGCATCGGCGCACTTGGCGGGATGGGCAAAAAGGGACCGCTGCCTAACAACAAGGTGGCTCCTGCGCAACCAACCGGACAGGGGCAAGACAAATATCTTCAAAACTACATTGGTGGTGTAGGCGGCAAGGGGTCTCTTCCCAGCAACAAGATGGCTGCTCCGCAGAATCAGCAGATGAAGCCGAATCGCATGATGCGTTCGGGTGGTCCGGTGAAGAAGATGGCTTCGGGCGGGGCTGTTACTCGCGGTAATGGCTGCGCTTCTCGCGGCCTCACGAAGGGAAGGATGCGCTAATGAAGAAGACCATGAAGAAGGGCGGCAAGGTGACTTGCAAGGCCAAGGGCGGGATTGTTCGCGGCGCTGGCGCTGCGACAAAGGGTAAGAAGTTCACGCGGGCTGGCTGATGTCTCTTAATTATACGCATCTTGTAAGCGCGATCTACGCTTACCTTTCGACCGATGAGAACGGCATGTCAACGGATGATGTAAACACCATCATCCGGCAGGCCGAGCAGCGTATTTATTACGAAGTACAAATCCCCGTTCTTAAGAAGAACGTGACCGGAACCGCCACGGCTGGCAATAGGTTTCTTTCGACCCCGAGCGACTATCTCGCCACATATTCAATGGCGGTCGTGAATAACACATCCGGCGACTATGAATACCTCCTCCCGAAAGAGGTGGCGTTCCTGCGAGAGGCTTATCCCAACCCCACTTACTACGGCACCCCGCGCTACTACGCGCTGTTCGACAACGATACGATCTTGATGGCACCAACGCCGGACGTGTCCTACACCGTCGAGCTTAACTACTTCTACGAACCCGCGTCCATCGTTGACACGAGCACATCGTGGCTTGGGAACGAAGCGGAGAACGCGCTTCTTTATGCCTGCCTTGTCGAGGGGTATGTTTACCTCAAGGGCGAGGCTGACATGATGGCGAAATACGAAGAGAAGTATCAGTCTGCCATCGCGGAACTCCGCGTTATTGGCGAGGGCCGGAACCGCTCCGACACATACCGTAACGACCCGAGGGGTTAACCATGGCTATCTCCACGGCGATCTGCACGAGCTTTAAACGAGAAATTCTCGTTGGCACTCACGATTTCACCCCGTCAACCGGCGATACATTCAAGATCGCCCTCTACGACTCCACCGCTGTTCTTGACGCCTCCACGACAGCCTACACGACAACCGGCGAAATCACGGGGACGGGATATACTGCTGGCGGAAACACTCTCGTCACCATCGCACCGACGACATCCGGCACCACAGCCATCGTTGATTTTGACGACTCGTCTTGGACCGGAGACCTCACGGCAAACGGGGCGCTGATTTACAACTCATCGAAGTCCAATAAGGCTGTGTGCGTTCTTGCCTTCGGACTGAACCGCTCGTCAATCAACAATTCATTTGTGGTCAAGTTCCCCGCGGCTGATTCCGGAAATGCAGTCGTGAGGATTGCGTGATGTGGACTGATATCAACACGGACCAAACACCCGCTTGGGGTGCCATCAACGAAAATCAAACCCCGAACTGGACCCCGGAGACAGATGCGCAGACCCCCGGATGGGCGACGGTCAGCACATCTCAAACGCCGGATTGGGAATCAATTCCCACAGTGGTCACGGTGTGGAGTTAAGGACAATCAATGGCAAGCTCATACTCACCGAACTTTCGCTTTGAACTTGTTGCAACAAGCGAGCAAAAAGGCACTTGGGGCGTAACAAACAACGCCAATCTCGGGACGCTCGTTGAGGAGGCCCTTGGCGGCTACGCGCTCGTTGCAATGACGGACGCGAACTACACGCTCACCGCACTCAATGGCGTGACTGACGAAGCTCGGTGCAACAACCTCAAAATCACCGGAACCCTTACCGCGAATCGCAATGTTGTGTGCCCGACAATCGAGAAGAGCTACACGGTGTGGAACGCCACGACCGGCGGCTTCAGCATTGTGTTCAAGACCTCCGGCGGCACCGGCGTCACGATCCCGAACGGATCGAAGGCACAAGTCTTTGTTGACGGCACCGACGTTGTTGAGGTCATTCAAACGTCGAGCCTCAATCCAAACCTCTTTTCAAAGATCGCCGTCTCCGGTCAGTCTGACGTAACCGTGGATTCGCCCACGACCACGCTGACATTCGCGGCGGGGTCGAATATGACCATCACCACGAATGCTGGCACAAAGACCGTCACGTTCGCGGCGTCCGGGGGAAGTAGCTCGGAATTCCCATCGGGAACTGCGATGTTGTTTGTTCAAACAACGGCCCCGACGGGATGGACAAAATCAACGACACACAACAACAAGGCGCTTCGCGTTGTCTCCGGTTCTGTTAGCTCCGGTGGCACAGTAGACTTCACCGCAGCTTTTGCATCTAAATCCGTTAGCGGCACGGTGTCTGGAACAGTCGGAAACACGACGCTCACGATTGCTCAAATCCCTTCTCACCAGCACGCGGTGATGATTACACAGCAGTCCAACACCACGATCGGCGGCGGAGGCCTTCGCGGCGTAAATCTCACAGATAACGGAACCGGCGGCGATGATGCTGGCTCGACCTCTCTTGTGGGTGGCGGTGGCTCTCACACTCACACATGGTCGGGCTCTTTCTCCGGCACCTCAATTGACCTTGCTGTCAAATACGTAGACGCCATAATCGCAACGAAGGACTAACGATGCAGCTTAAGACCGGCACCTACTGCCCGCTCATCAAGAAAGATTGCATCGGACTTCAGTGTAATTGGTTCATTCAAATCCGCGGAACGAACCCCAACACTGGCGCGGATGTCGATGAGTGGGGTTGCTCCATTGCGTGGCTCCCGCATCTGTTGATCGAGAACGCAAATCAGACCCGCCAAGCTGGCGCTGCTGTTGAGAGCATGAGGAATGAGTCCGTTAGGGTGGCAGAAAACACCGTCCGCGCCATTCTTGTCGCATCGAACATCGAGACGATGAAGGCCCTTCCATCGAAAGATGAGTAATGTTCGCGAAACTTAAATTTGCACCCGGCATTGTACGAGACACGACCGCCTATACGAACACGGGCGGTTGGTACGATGGCGCGTTTGTGCGGTTTCGCAACGGACTCCCCGAGAAGATCGGCGGATGGGCGAAGTTCTACACATCCCAAACCCCGCTCACGGGGACATGCCGCAAGATGTATGCGTGGTCATCTCTGAATGGCACCGAATACATGGCGATCCCAACGAACAAAAAGTTTTACGTTGATAACCAATCCGAGATTACCGACGTTTCCCCGACACGCCGTCTTCTCACGCTCGGCAACAACCCCATCGCCACGACAAGCGGCTCATCCATCATCACAATCACCGACATCAATCATGGTGCCAATGCGAATGATTATGTGGTTCTTACGGGCGCGACGACAGTCGGCGGTATCGGCTCTGGTAATTTAAACAAAGAACACGTAATTGCGAGCGTGACGGGCACCGATACTTATACCGTCGATACCGGCGCAACCGCGGGCTCGACCGCAACAGGCGGCGGGGCTTCAGTTGTTGCGAGGTATCTCTTCTATAGCGGTTCGGGGTCTACCTCGGTCTTCAGCGGGTATGGTGCAGGAGGCTATGGCGGCACAGAGGGCGCGACTGCCACATTTGTTTTGAGTGCCGGAAGCATCGCAACGAACACCGGAACCAATACCACAATCAGCGGCATCAATTACACGACGATCACAGTCACGACCCCATCGGCACACGGGGCGGCGATTGGCGACTCCATTGTCATGACCGGCACATCTGCGGTTGGCGGGGTTTTGCCTGCTTACATGGAGAAGGCGCTGGAAATTCTCACGACCCCGACCGCGACGACATTCACAACTCGCGTTGAGGGAACGGCCACATCGACCACATCGGGCGGTGGCACCCCCACGCTCTCCATTTACAGCGCTCTCACCAACTTCGGCTGGGGCGATTCTCCGACGACCACGACCACGACGACATTCACGGGCATGTGGAGCGTGGACAACTATGGCGAAGACATGATCGCCTGCCCGCGCGATATGGCGCTTGGTGTAAGCCTCGGAGCGAATCCGATTGCCACAACGAACGCCTCCACGACCGTCACGGTCACACAGACAAACCATGGTTTTGAAACAGGAGATGCGCCAATTCTTTCCGGCCTCGAAGATGTGGGCGGGATTGATGCGCTGTATTTAAATGGCTCGCACACCATCACAAAAATTGATGCAGATACTTACACCTTCGTCGCCTCCATCGCTGCCAGTTCCACGACGAGTGGCGGCGGTTCAAGCGGCTCTTGTTACATTTCTCCAATTGTCTATTGGAACACGGGTCGAAACGGTCGCGCCATTTCACTCTCGTATCTCGGTGCAGCTTACGCCAAAAGCTTCCTGCCCTACTCCGCGACGGAAATCCTAATCTCGGATTCGGATCGTCACGTCATCGCGTTGGGTGCCAATCCATTTGACCCCACGCTCCCCCTCGACAAGATGATCATCCGGTGGTCGGACTCCCGCGACCCTTCCAATTGGAACGCGGAAGACCCCGACGCGACAGCCGGAGAGCTTCGTTGCTCTTCGGGGTCTTATATCGTCACGGGCGCTCAGTCTCGCGAAGAAATTCTCGTGTGGACCGATACGTCCCTCTATTCCTTGGCACCCGGCTCCGGCTTCACGTTCGGACTTCAGCTTGTCGGCACGGGGTTTGATGTCATCGGGCCAAACGCGAAGATCGTGATCGGCACAACCGCGTACTGGATGGGCTCGAATAATTTCTACATCTACGATGGCAAGGTCAGTCAGCTTCCGTGCCCGATCCGCGATTATGTGTTTCTTGACATCAACCGCGACTTGGGAATAAATGTCTACGCCTCTACGGATAGTGCCAACAACGAGATCATTTGGTTCTACGCCTCTTCGAGCAGCACGGAGAATGATCGCTACGTGGTGTATAACTACGCCGAGAATTGCTGGTACTACGGCCCCATGGGACGCACGGCCCACATCGACCGCGGCACCACGCAGTACCCTCGCGCGATGAGCGAAGACGGTTATATCTATAACCATGAATATGGCTTTGACGACGGGTCCGAAACCCCCGCCGTGCCGATTGATGCTTACGTGACTTCCAGCCCCATCGAGATCGATGATGGCTTCAATTACATGTACGTCAACCGGATCATTCCCGACGTGGATTTCCGCGGGACCGACTTATCGATTTCGCCCGAGCCCGTGGTAAAATTCACTATACAGACGCAGAACTTCCCCGGCGGCGAGACCTATCCCGGCAACACCCGCAGCATTCAGCGCAACGCCGCGGCGACGCTGATGGTCAATCGGTTCACGACGCAAGCGTTTACACGGCTTCGGGCGCGGTCGGTCTCTCTCAAGGTCGAGAGCGACGGTCTCGGGACAAGCTGGCGTCTTGGAACCCCGCGCCTTGATATGCGACCGGATGGCAGGAAATGAACCGCAACACAGCCCTTCCCGACGCTCCCGTGGAATACACCCGCGAATGGATGAACCGGTATTCCCGGCAAATCCAGCAATTCTTCAATCAGATCATTTTTGGAGCCCCGCTCTATGCCAAGACGGATCGCTCCGGCACCAAAGTGATCTCCGCCCTGACCCTCGCCGACCTTCCGACATCCGCAACTGGCCTTCCCTCGGGGAGCGTGTGGAATGACGCTGGAACGCTGAAGATCGTGAGTTGAGATGTTTAACAATCAGTGGACGCAGCCCCCGAAGCCTTTTCTTGGCACCCCGCAAGGGCAGGCCAATCAACCTGTCATGAGCCAGCCCGCCCCTCAGTTGGGCAACGCCACAGGCATCAACGCCCTTCCGCAAGCCCCTCAGTGGGGACCGCCGACGCCGGTTCTTGGCTTTGCATCCGGAGGTCCTATCGCCTCCCACGAGAAAGACCGGATCGTGAAGGAAGCACAGATGGCCGTCGGCGGGAAGCATCCCAACGCCCGCGTGGCTATTCAGCGCTTCGAGAGCGTGATGGGGCCGGATGCGACTTCCGATCTGATTCGCGCCTATGCGACCGGCGGAAGGATTCGCGGTTCCGGGGGCGGGGTCGATGATTTGATCCCCGGCTCGATTGATGGCCGTGAGGATGTTCGTCTTGCAAGTGGCGAATATGTAATCCCCGCCCGTGTTGTCAGCGCCTTGGGCGATGGTGACTCGGATCGCGGGGTGCAAATTTTAGATGAATTCGTAGCGCGTGTTCGCGCAAAGGGTGCGCAGATGATGATGGGGGCAGACCCCATTGATGCGCGCTCCATGCTTCCGGAGATTTAAATGGTAAACATCAGCAAGCCTATCGGATACCCCGACGAGCCCAACGACGCGATCTCGCGTGCCGTGAGGGGCTATGCAGAAGGCGGACGCGCTGGCGAGAGCGGCGGCATTCGCAATGATGTGAATGGCACCACGCCCGGAAAGAAGGGCAATAAGCCGGGGAAGAAGGGCGATAAACCAAAGGGCGATAAACCCAAGGGAGACAAGCCGAAGGGGGGCAGTGATAAGCCGACGGACAAGAAGCCGAAGGGCAAGAATTCTGTTGGCACCAATAAGAATTTTGTCAAAGACGTAAACCCGACCAACAACGACAAGACGCATTTTCAAAACTTTACAGCAGGCGCAATTCGCGATCTGTTCGATCAAAACGACTACGTCAAAGATCAGCTTCTTCAGCAGGGCTACATCGATGAGTCGCCGCTGACAAAACAGTTCTACGACGCCATCCGCGGTATGCAGGGCAGTCCAACGATGGACCGCGCGCAAGACATGACGAAGGATGTCTACAACGCCTATGGCGATGCAGGCTCTTACGACAAGACGCGCTACGACGATATCGAGCGCCGGTTCGCCAACGCCTCCAATTACGACAAATATGACTACAACCCGATCATGAAATCGTTTGATCGGGCGGAGAACTACGACAAGACGAACTTCTCCGACCTTGAGCGCAAGGCCCTCAATCGCTCCGATTACGACACCGGCAAGTTCTCCGATAGCGACTACACGGCGAACAACCTCAAGAAATACATGGACCCCTACGAGAAGCTTGTTGCTGATCGTCAGAAGAATCGCGCCAAGAGCGATTACAAAGAGGGGCGGGGTGAGCGTGAGGCTGAGGCTCGTCGTCAGAACGCATTCGGCGGTTCCGAAGCTGCCGTCAAGGAGATGCGTGCCCGTCGCGATCTTGATGAGCGCATGAAGGACATCGACGCTGAGTCGCTTCAAGCTGCGTTTAAATCCGCCGGATCGCTGTATGGTGCCGAACGCGGCGACACGCAGAATGCCGAACAGATGCGGGAACAATCCCGCCAGTATGGTGCCGGTCTCGGCCTTCAAGGCTTGGAGCAGGCGTCGAACCTCCGGAAGGCTGAATCTGACGAAGAAGCCCGCAAGCGCGAATTCATGATGCAAGGCGCTCAAGGCAAGCTCGCGACGGGACAGGCTTCCGCGGCTGAGAACGCGAAGGCAACAGACGCCAAGATGGCCGGTATTAATGGCATCCTCAATGCTCGCGAACAGACGGCGCAAGAGACCGCCCGCGCGAAGGATGCTGAGCTTCAAGCCCTTGCTGGACAGGCCGGAGCCTCGCAGCTTCTCGGCAATCAAGCCGCTCAAGACAAGCAGATGGATGTCACCGACGCTTCCATGCTTCAGAAGGGCGGTGCCAGTCAGATGGCTTATGACGAAGCCAAGCTCATGTTCCCGCAGAAAGTTCTTGGAAACGCCGCAAACATCATCGGCGTTGGCGGTGAAAATATCGGAACCATTCAGAACGGAACAGAATCCCCGTCAATGCTTGATAACCTTGTAAGCGGTGCGGCAACGGGCATTTCGCTTGTGCAGAGCGGTCTAAATGTTGCGGACAAACTACAGAATTTTATGGCCGCTGGCGGTGAGGTGCGGCGTCCAAGCATGATGGTAAATCTCGCGAATGGCGGGATTGTTGACCTTTATAACTCGATGTTTAGGAAGAAGTAATGCCGAACCTCGTTCAGCAACAAGAGATCGTTCAAATGCTGAGCGATCAGCAGCTTCAGACGGAGCTACAGCAGCCTACGGGTTCTGTGCCGGGGTTTCTCCTCGCATCAGAGGCCATGCGCCGCCAGTCACTCAAGCAGCAGATGGCTTCGGCACAAGCCCCGCAAGAAACAACGGTCGTGGATGATCTCGCCTCTCAGATGGGGTCTCAAAGCCCCCCGATGATGCGGATGGGCGGCGGTGTGCGCAGGTACGATGACGGCGGCTACGTGTACGACGAATTTGGCGGGCAATCAATCACCGACGCTGCTCACGGCGATGGAACATTCAGTGATCTTGGCACTGATTTCACATCCAACATCGCACCCCTTCACCCCGGCTTGAATGCCCTTATTCAAGGCGGAAAGGGGTATATTGATTTTATGAAAAACAGCGTTCCGTGGCCTTGGAAAACCGGAACGGGGGTTCGCGATCTGTCAAATCCACCGGCAGACCCGAGCAAGCCCATCAGCCCACTTGAATCTCTTGAGGTTGATCCCGACCCCTTCATGAAGGCGTATCCGCCCGCACCGCGGGGCGAAGACGCAGCCTTGCGGGCAAAGGAAGCTGAAAGCGCGAAGACAGAAGCCGCGATGGACCCCGACAAGCTTCGCAATGATCGCTACGCCAAGTACGAGCAAGCGATCAAGGACATGTATGCGAAAGCCGAAGACGATCACAACATACTTGGATATGGCGCTGGCGATTTTGCCGCCTTGGCGAGCGAGATGGTTAAGCCCCGCCGTGCTGGCGAGTCGAATCAGATGTACCGCATTGCGCAGGGTCTCCAAGCGCTCAACGCCGGATATGATGAACGGCAGAAAGCAAACAAAGAGCTTGAGCTTCGCAAGGATGCGGGGCTTCTCGCCCTCATGCAGGCGAAGGACAATGAACCCGCGGCAGCGGCGGCGGCGGAGCGCAATCGGCAGGACGAGGTCTTTAAAACGCTGATCGCCAATGGCGGAAGCGAAATAAAGATGATGATGTCTGATTATCAGAAAGCCAAAGCGTCCCTTGACGAAATGATCGCAAATGCAATGGGAAGCCCCGAGGCTGCGGCGGTAATTGAGCAGAAGAAAGCGGAGCTTGCCGAACTCAAAAAGCAGCTTTACGAGCGCAGCAATTGGTTCAAAACGATGATTGATAGATATGCCAGATCGGCGAAAATCGATACGAGCCTGTCTCCATCGTTTGATGGCGAAAAGATCGTTTATCCTCCCGGCACGCAGTAAGGTATAATGCCTTATGGCCCGTTCAATTTACGTCCCGCAAGCGGGCGGTCTCGTTAAGTTTCGCGACGAAGCAACTGACGCTGACATTGTCGCCTATCTGAAGGCCGCATACCCCGCAACACCACCTCAACCAGCACCCCAACCCGCCAATGACGCGAGTTGGTATGGCAGCGCTATTGACAGCGCTCAAGGTCGCTTGCAAGCCGGTCTCGGCGGTGTGAGTGAGGCGGTCGGTCTCGAAGGTCTCGCGAAATATCTCTACGATGCCTCCCGTGCAAACGATGAGGAAGCCGCCAAGTACGATTGGGGCAACACGGACATTTGGAATGCGCCGTCTCTTTGGGAGGGCGCGAAAGCCGCGGGCAAGTCCATCGGCCAATCCCTGCCCGATCTCGCGGGCGGCATGGCCGCAGCGGGCGTTGGTGCCAAGGTCGGCGCTGCCGCGGGTACACTCGGTGGCCCCTTCGCTGAGATCACCGTACCGGCGGGCGCTGCAATCGGCGGCATTGGCGGCGCACTCGGATATTACTTTACGTCAAATACGGGCGCAAACCTCCAAGAGCAAGTCAAGGAGAATGGCGGCGATCTCGAATCCGCGGATGAAGGCCGTGCGATGGCTGGCGCGGCTGTTCAAGCCCCGCTGGACGTGTTGGCCGACAAGGTTGCGCTGAAGCGCTTCTTCCCCGGCGTCTCCAAGGAGATTGAGAAGGCGCTAATCGGCTCCACGATCACCCGCGCCGCTGTGCACGGAGCCAAGTCCGCGGGCGTTGGCGGGGTCACAGAAGCCCTTCAGCAAGCCATTCAGATCGGCCAAGCAAACCCCGACAAGTTGTGGTCAATGTCGCCGGAGGTTCAAGGCGAGCTTATCGACGCGGCCATTGCTGGCGGTCTCTTCGAAGGTATCGTCGGTGGCATCACAGGCGGAGCCGACCCCGCCGCGGATATTGGCGCAAAGCGCAAGGAACGCGAACTCGAAACCGACATCAAGGCTGAAGCGATGGCGGGGCAGGAAGAGGCCACGAATGCACAGGTATTGCAGGCCGTCGAAACGCTGATCGCCAAACAAGCGAGCGGTCCCGTACAGATTCAATTCTCTGGCACCACCCCCGACGGAGAGAGCGCCACAACGCCGAAATATGTCGTGAAGGATGCCGGTGGGAACGAGATCGTCTCCACGACGACATATCCAGCCGCGGTGAAGGCCATCAGCGAGTACAAGCGCAAAACGGGCGCAAAAATTGAGGTTGTCGATGATCTCGCTGCCTCCACGTTTAAATCAACACCATACACTGTCACCGACAAGCCTCCCGCTGGACGCGCTGCAAAATGGCGAGCCGAGCGTGAAGCTGCCGTGCCGTTCAAGGGCGGGATTGGCGATAAAGTCGTTCCGTCAACGGATGGCGTGAGCTTCACACCGGAATTTGACACCCCGATTTCGACACCGGAGAAAACCGCGCTCAACGAGCCGCAGGTCGCTCCTATCATGTCGAAACCCGCGATGACCACTTCCGAAGTGGACAAAATCTTCTCGCGTGAAAATCCGAAGAATCCCGCCGACCCGAATCCGCCGGAAACAACTCCGGAGGAGAGTGCCAAGGAAGATATTCCTTCGCCCATCGTGAACGACATGGTCGATGAGAACGGGGTTCCAATTTACACGACTTCGTTCGAAGGCCAGCAAGAGGGCGTGATCGCGGCTGTTCCCGATGAGGCTGTCACCAACGACGAAATCTCCGATGAGCCGTTCCCCGCTCCGGAGCCGAAGCCCGTTGTCGAGAAGCCCGCGCCCGATCTCACCATGGGCGAGAAGATCATCGACACCCCGCCCACGCGGATCGAGATCACGCCGGAAGAGCGCAAGCGGCAGGACGAACAATACAAAGCCATCGACACGGCTGTGAAAGCGCGGCTCAACTCCATTGGGCTTGGCAGCTTCACGGGTGGTTTAAATCTCGTTCCGACACTCCCCGAGACAACCTCATCTTCGGCACCCCGCGGCAGCTTTACCGTTGACAAGGGTAAGCCGGTAATCAATCTCGCCTACGGAATTTACGACCCCGCCCTTACAACAGACCAACTCACGAAGAAAGTGGTTGGCGTCCTGAACCACGAAATCATCCACGGTCTCCGTGCAACGGGATTCTTCTCCCCGTCAGAATGGAGCACGCTTGTCCGCGCGGTGAAGACAACGCAATATCAAGGCAAGAAATACACCTATTTCGACCGCGCCAAAGCCACATACGCGAAGATGGCGGATGGCATGTCGGGCAAAGAGGCGGATGATTACTTCGCCGAAGAGGCCGTGGCGGAGCTTTATCGCGATTGGACCTCCGATGCGAAGGCCGCACCGAAGCAAGTGCGCGGCCTCATGAACCGCATCCTTCAGTTCTTCCGTGGCGTGTTCAAGGGAATGCGCGCTGCGAAGTATGAGCCCGTGTTTGAACGCACAGAGAGTGCCGACAAGAGCGATCTCTCGGCGGTTGCGACCGAGGCAGTGACCAAGTTCAGCGCCGCGCCAGATGATTACATTTACATCATTCATGGCGGCTCCAATTTCGATGAGATCAACCTCAATAAGTCCGGAACCGGCGAGCCGGGAAACATTCGCCCGCTTGGCAACGGGCTTTATGGCGTACATGTGCACGCTGGCAACGAAGAGGAAGCGCGGGCGGCTATTTCGCTCGCCAATCGCTACGCCACGAAATATGGACGCGGCGACAAGACTCTTCATGTGTTTAGGGTAACTGGCGACGTTACTCATTCTGCGAACGGTCCCCGTTCGACAACACTACCCGACTACACAGCGCCCGAGGGTCGAAACAAGGCACAAATGCGCAGCGAGCGCCTTCCGATGGGCGTTACAGAGGTTTCAATCAACGACCCCTCCATTGCGCAGCGAGTCGGTAAGTATCCTGCCGACACCCATCCGCAGGAGATCATCTCGGATTTGCGGCGCAAGGACATGAATGGTCCGGGCGGTGCACGCTTCTCCATGGCACCCCAAGGTGAGCCGGTATTTTATTCCGCGCTTCAGCGTGCCGTGGAAAATATGAAGATGACTAAGGCTCCCGCGCAGCAGTGGATCAACACAATCAAGAATCAGCAGGGCGTGAAGCAAGAGGAGATCGACTGGACGGGGCTTAACGACTGGCTTTCCAAGCAGGATCGTCCGGTGACAAAGCAAGAGATCGTGGATTTCATCAAGGCGAACCAGATCGAGGTGAAAGAGATAACGTCCGGTACAGAAGCCACGCCCCTTTCCGAAGAGGAAGGGGCTGAGCGTTCTGAATTGATGCGGCGGGTCAACATGTTTGAGCCCGACCTTACGCAGCACGAAGAACAGCGCCTTGTCGCGCTTGAGGGTAGGCGGAATGGAGAATATCGTCACACGGCGTACTCACAATACCAACTCCCCGGCGGTGATAATTACCGCGAACTCATCTTCACCCTCCCCAACAAAACCGGGGCACCATACAAATCATCACATTGGGGAGAGCCGAATGTGATGATGCACATTCGCTTCAACGAACGAGACATCGACGGCAAGCACACACTGTTTATTGAGGAGATTCAGTCTGATTGGCACCAAGTTGGCCGCAAGAAAGGCTACAGGCCGCAAAACGCGCCACTTAACAGGACTGAGGCCAACATGAGACTGGCGAAACTCCTTAAGAACGACGACTATCTTGGTTTTACCGGCCCGACCGGCGCAATCAATGCAATCGTGAGGCATCGCGACGATTTTGCTCAGCGATGGGAGATGTCGCCCGAAACAGAAACGGCGGCGCGGGATTACATTGCCGCGATTGAATCAAACAGCGCCTCCGACGGTTCCGGCGTCGTGCGTGTTCCCGATGCTCCGTTTAAAACGACATGGCCCGAAATGGCGATGCGCCGCATGGTGCGCTGGGCCGCGGATAATGGGTTTGACAAAATCGCATGGACTCCCGGTGACGTGCAGAATAGTCGATACTCACTGAGCAAGCAAATCGATTCAATTGGTTACACCCTTGAAGACGGAAGATATTGGGTTACAGCCTCTAAAAACGGCGCTCCTGTTGCCGGGATAGATAACAAGCCAATGACGGCAGATGAGCTTGAGGATACTCTTGGAAAAGAAATTGCAGAAAAAATCGTAAATGGCGAAGGTGTTCGTTACGGAACTTATGATCCTCCCGAAATGGAGATAACTGGCGCTGATCTTGAGATTGGCGGAAAAGGCATGCGCGGCTTCTACGACAAGATGCTCGTGGATATCGGCAACAAACTTGGCAAGAAAGCTGGCGTGAAGGTTGCGGCGGAAACGATGGATGTTCCAGCCGGAGAGGCCGAATACGATCCCGAAGATGGATGGGCTCCGTCGTCAGATCAAGGCTCCGCCAGAAAGCAGCAAGTTTGGTCGATGGATGTTACTCCGTCGCTTGCCGCAGAAGCAAAGAAGGGATACCCCCGTTTCTCCTTGGCACCCGGAATGGAAGAAGCCGCTCTTCCGGATGTCATCTCCAAGGGCAACGAAAAACTCTTTGCGCCGTTCCAAGCCGAGAAGCCGCTGGGTCAGCGTATCAAGAGCTTCTTCACGGGCGGGGATGAATACAAGAACGCGACAGCCGCGCTGTTTGGCGGCGCGTCAGTCGGGCGCGTTCCGATGGCAATTCGCGTCGCGATGGTTGACTCACATGCGCAGTTGCTCGAACTCGAAAAGAAGGCGAACAAGGCCAAGGCCATCAAGGGCGCGACCGGAGAAGAGGAACGTTTAAATGCAGACTACTCCGTGTATGCGTCGTTCAATTTCGCTGAGCGCGCGGGTCACTTTACAGCTTACGCCGCCCACAAGGGCAACATCGAAGTCGTCATGCCGGACGGAACGATTGACTCCGCGTACGCAAAGGTGGCGGAGAGCGAAGACAATATCTCCAACATTATCGGCATTCTCACGCCAGAGCGCGATGGAAAGCGCGTGTCTCTGTTTGACGCCTTCCGCTCTTATGCAGTTGCGAAGCGGGGACAGACGTTGGCTGAGATCGATGGCAAGTTGGTGCCAGTGCAATTGGACGCCGCCTACCGCAACACAGCGCTCAAGGAAATCCCGCGGCTCTATCCGGAGGTCGTCCAAGCCTACGACATGTATCAGCGGATGAATGGTCGCATTCTTGAGGCCGCGGAGAAGTCGGGGCTCATCTCGAAAGAGACGCGGAGCAATTGGGCCGACAAGATGAATTACTACGCCTTCTATCGCGAGATGGAAGACGATTTCTTCGCGCAGCCCGTAACAGCCGCGCCGGGGTCCAAAATCGACATCAAGAAATACAAAGGCTCGAAGCTCGGCAATCTCGCCTCTGACCCCATCACGGTCATGCTTCATAACATGCACTTCTGGAATTCTTCCATCATGAAGAATATCGCCTCTCGCAAGGCGTTTAATCTCATGGAAGCGATGGGAGAAGCCCGTCCTCTTTCTGGTACTCAATCCCCCAGCTTCGAAGCGGGAGAGGTGCCGCAGACGTTCCATTATCGCGTCAATGGCGTGGACAAGCGATACGCCGTCAAGGATCACCTTCTCGCGACATCGCTTCGCTTTAATGAACGTATGGACTTCGGCATCTTCTCAAAGATACTCGGTCTTCCGACGCATTGGCTTCGTGAGTCCGTCACGCGCGATCCGCGGTTCATGATCACGAACCTCATGCGCGATACGCTCGCGTCGTGGGTTGTTCGCGGCGAAAACACGATCCCCATTGTGGATTCGGTTCGGGGTTTCAAAAAGGCTCTCTCGAAAGACAACGTCTCGATGCGGGCGCTCATGGCGTTCGGTGTCTCCGGTCAATACGACAAGTCCATGATGACCGCGGAGGAGATGTCGAAGACGCTCAAGCTTGAGCACGAGAACATGAGCGAAATCCTGCAAGCCCGTCACCTCGGCGCGGGCATGAAGATGATTTGGCGCACCTTCGGCAAGTGGTCCGACGCATCGGACGCAGCGTCTCGTATTCCAATCTACGAGAATGTGCTGAAGGAAACCGGAAACGAAGCGGAAGCCGCCTTCCGCGCCCTTGAGGTTCTGAACTTTTCTCGCCGCGGGTCGAGCAGGGCGCTAAGCCTCTTCACGCAAGCGATCCCGTTCCTCAACGCCCGCATTCAAGGCTTCGACGTGATGTATCAAGGCGGGAAGAGCGCCTATCGGTATGCGACCGGCAAGGGCTCCGCCATGGACGCGCGCATTGGTCGCGCCTTCCTTGTTCGCGGCATGATGCTTGCTGGCATCGCAATGGCGCTTGAAGCGCTTTACAATGAGATCGATGACGAAGACTACAAAAACCTTCCCGACTACATCAAGGACTCGAACATTCTTCTGAAGGTGCCGGGGACATCGAAGTTCGTCAGTTGGCCGAAGCCGTTCGAAGTCGGCTTGCTCTTCATGACGATCCCTCAGCACGCGGTTCGGATTGGCATGGGCAATGCCTCTACGGCAGACGCCACGAAGATGTTTACATCGCAAGTAGCGAGCACATTTGCCGTGAACCCCATCCCGCAATTTGCCGCCCCGGTGTTTGAGAACTTCTACAATCACGACTTCTTCACCGGCCAGCCCGTTGTGTCGGAAGGCAAGGAGCGGCTTGAGCCCTTCATGCAGTATGATTCGAGAACGTCAGCGATTTCACGTATGCTCGGCGAGATGATTAATTGGTCGCCCGCCAAGATCGAAAATCTGATTACCGGCTGGGGTGGACCGATGGGGTCTTATCTCCTCTACGTAGGCTCGACACTCCTCAACGGCACCCTCAATGAAATGGGCTCGGGCGTTCAAACGCTACCCACCGACGTGAGTAATTGGCCGATGGTGCGAGCGATCATGGTGGATGCCGAAACCAAAAACCCGCAAGTTGTCACGACAGCTTACGAGATGTACCGCGATGTTGATACAGTCAATCGCACCCTCTCCCGGCTCAAGAAGTCGGGCGATGTCGAAGCTGTCCGCGCCTATGTCGAAGACAATCGCGGCATTCTGAAAGCAAAGGCCCCCGTGATGAAAATCGCGGAGGCCCTTAATAATATCGCTGCTCAAGAGCGCCGTATCGAGCGTAACACAACGATGACCCGTGAGCAGAAGCTTGAGGCCATGCGTAAGCTCCGCGAGATGAAGCTACGTGTCACGCAGAATGTGCCAAAGATACGCGAGATGATGGATCAATAAAGCTGATGCGGGGTTTCCCCTTATCAGTGATCCACCGGCTCGTGATATCCCACTAGCGCGCAAATCTCGAACACGAGATCAAGCGCGTTTTCCGCCACGCGGTCTGCTTGATGGACAGTCTCCGGGGTGTAAATCCGGTTGTCGTCCACAAACTTCCGGCACAGCTTGAAGAGCGCGGTCTTCTTCTCATCGAGTGTCATCAGTACACAAGCTCCGGCATTGAGTCAACGGCAGACGAGATGAGCTTCGATTCATCCGCTTGTCGCGTGTAAACCGTCGCCATGGCGAGGCCGGAGTGCCCAAGAAGAGCCCCGATCTCATTGGCACTTGCTCCGCTCTCAGCAAGAAACGCTCCGACGCCCTTTCTGATCCCGTGGAAATTTTTTTCGATCCCGGCATTCGCGATTCGGGCCTTGAACTTGCTGCGGAATGAAGCCGGGGTCATGGACGCATTCCCGCTCACAATGTAAGGCCCATCCTTGGAGATGCCCTTTAGATACAGCGCGAGATCGGGGTGGATTTTAATCAGCATGATCTTCCCGGTCTTATGCTGCTTCACCCGAATGCTCCCGCGAGAGATATCTGACCACTTCATGTCGAGAACATCGGACTCGCGCTGCCCCGTGTACCACGCGAGGGCAACAGCGGTGGACACCACGCGGTCTTTCAAGGCGATCACCTTCGCGACCTCCTCAGGGTACCAGCGAGCCCATGACCCGATTTTCATCTTCTTCAGACGAGAGGCGGGGTTTCCGGTCACGTAGTCATGGTCGAGTGCGAACGAAAAGAGAACACTCGTCACTCGCGCAAACCGGTTAGCCATCGCTGGCGTCGATGACATTTCATCGAGCATCCCGACGATATCGGAGCGCTTGATCGTGTCGATCTCGTTCATCCCGTAGCGCAACTCGAACTTGGTGAGTACTTCGGAATACTGCCGCTTCGATGATGCGGCGAGGGATTTAAACGAGCGACTGTGTACGTATTGGTCGATGACCTCAAACAGCTTCATAATTTCCCCTTTCGGAAATCAGCTTCAAATTCCCCGCGAATATCCATGAATACCCTGCGGGCCTCCTCGTTTGTCGCTAAATCTCGCCGCGATTCGACACCAAGGATACTGCGCAAACCTTCTGCCACCGCATTTGGTTCCTCGGAAACTGAGAATCCCTTCGAAAAAAACCAACCCCGAAAGCGTTCATTACGGCACAAAGCCCCCGCAATCGCGACGGCGCGGTCTCCTTCTGTCTTGTCTTGACCCTTCTCCGGCTCTCCGGCATCGTTGATCTTCACCATCGCCACCATGTAGCGGGTGCCAAGAGAATCGAGAATTACATCC
>CALMES010000121.1 GCA_937863435.1 uncultured Candidatus Peregrinibacteria bacterium | reverse complement strand
GTTCCCAATAAAGCCGTTGTCGAAAAAGCCACGCGCGCTTCCAAGGCGCTTAAATGTAAGATCAACGCTACCTGTCATTTCGATCGCAAAAACTATTTTTATCCGGATTTACCGTCCGGCTATCAAATTTCGCAGTACTCCGATCCCCTCGCCTCTAAAGGCGTTGTGCAATTTGGGGACGGCAAGAGGTGCGGCATAACACGCTTACATTTGGAAAATGATGCCGGAAAACTGATGCATAGAAGCAACGGATCGCTCTGCGACTACAATCGTGCCGGCACACCGCTGATGGAAATTGTGACAGAGCCGGAATTGCGAAGTGCGCAAGACGCCGTGGAATTTGCCCAAGAACTGCGCCGGATCATCATCGCTGCCGATTCTACCGAAGCCGATATGTTCAAAGGCATGATGCGTTTCGATGCCAGTATTTCCATGCGACCCAAAGGCGATACCAAACTCTACCCACGCGTCGAAATCAAAAACCTCAACTCGTTTAAGTCTCTGGAACGCGCGCTCACGTATCAGCAGAATCAGCTCATCAAACAATGGGAAGCAGGCACGCCGCCAACTGGCGAAACAACCGTTGGCTGGTTGGATGATGAAGAAAAGACTGTTTTGTTGCGCGACAAAGAATCAGCCGCCGATTATCGCTACTTCCCGGAGCCCGATATTCCACCGTTGGCACTCGACCCAAAGTGGATCGAAGAGATTGCGGGTGCCATGCAAAAATTGCCCTCCGAAATGAAGCAGGAATACATGGGTATGGGTATTAGTGAAGCCGAAGCGGTATTGCTCGTTGATCAGCCGAAATTACGCTCACTGTTCGATGCCATTAATGCCAAGACGAAAGACAGCAAACGTGCGTCGTCGCTGGTACTCACACAGCTCACAGGATTTCTCAAGCAACAGGACAAGACGATCGATCAAGCGCCATCAGTTGCCGCAATGATCGAACTGGCCGAGGCGATTGCATCCGGCACCATCAGCACGAATGCCGGCAAGGAAGTGCTGGAAGCCATGATCGAGTCCGGCAAATCCGCCAACGTGATTATTGAGGAAAAGGGTCTGAAGCAAGTATCGGATACCGGCGCTATTCTCGAACTCGTGAAAAAAGCGATCGCCGCCAACCCGCAGGCAATCCAAGGATTCAAAGGCGGCAAAGCGGCGGCTCTCGGCCCCGTCGTCGGCTGGATTATGAAAGAGAGCAGAGGCAAGGCGAACCCGAAGATGGTCAGTGATATGTTGGTGAAGGAGATTGGATGAGGAAACAGAAGAACCAGAGGATGCAGAGGAACCAGATGAAAGGATCGATGCATAGAGAAAATCCTCTGTCCTAAGTCCTAATCCCTATAACGCCATCCAACGTTGAAAGAAAATTCCCACTGCCATCATAATGAGTGCAAACGAAACGAGAATGAGAATCATGGAACGGAAACGGTGTTTGATGGCATTTTCAGCTGGTTCAAACGGAATGCCGGCTCGCCAGCTATCGGCAATCAGCATAGCCGTTACACCGGCAATGAGAGCTGTAAACGGCTGGAAGAAGACGGCAACTATGATTTCGCATACGGCAAAGACCGCAAGCGCGATGCCAAACGGTGTAAAAGTATCAGCCGATACCAGCTTCTCTTTGCGCGACATTCCAAAAATTAAGCCGGCAAAACTGAAGATCAAAAACAACGCAGGTGCAATGGTAAACTGCGCCACAAACGGCAATTGAACTGCCAGCAGAAGTCGATCAGGAACAACTAAGGAAAGAAGTGTAGCCGCCGTCAGACAATACAGAAGTGGTGTAACCGACTGCGTGAGAAACCGGAACGTGAAGATGAAAGCAAAGCGCAGGAGGAAAATAAAAACCAGCCACATGCCGATATGAGCAAACAGATACAGTGTAAATTCGGACGCTTCATCGAGCGGAGCAGTGCGACTGCACGGGTCGACAAACAATATTCCATCGGTATCTGGCTGCGCGTAGTACAAGCCGTTATCGTCGGCTTTAAACTGATCGGTGACAAGGGCTGGAATACGCACCGTCTGCCTCCCCCACTGCGGGCCTTTCCAACTATAAGAAACGTGCAAATTCGTCAGATTCGTTTTCGCATCGTGACTAATAATTTTACCAACAAACACACTGTCCGCATTCAGAAAATCTGTCTGATAGTCGATAACCGGGCAAATAGCGTTTGCATGAGGAGTAACAAAGACGAAACAGGCTAAGAGGAGCGGAAGCCAGTATCGTTTTATCTGCATAAATACACAGTAGCGCAGATAAAGATGAATACAAAAATTGACAAAAGCCAAAACACAATTACTGTATGCCAATCCGCTGCGCAAGTTGCTGATCCAGGAGGATTAGCCAAGACGAAGCGGAGAGCTCGATCAGGTACGCACACCGATGAGACTAATCACCTTTACTGACCACACTGGAACAGAGCGGTCATTCCGGATCGCCGACGACACGCCAGTCTTGATCAACGACGAGAAGGTCTGGCCACAACCCACAATCAAGTCGACACCGGGAAATCCCGAACGAGAGCCCAACGACGAAGAGCTCGGTGGTGGTAGAGAGAAAGTCTATCCGTGTTGATGAATCGAGCGCCCAACCGGCCTGTCGCCTCTGCGCGACGGGCCGGCTAGCCATGCTTCGACTTCGCTCAGCATGACAATTTTGGTATTCGCAAAAAATCCTCTCATCTTCTCCTCCTCTCCACCCTCTCCTCCTCTAATTCGCTCTCTCAATATACGAAAACAACTCCGTATTCACTTTAATCTTATCTCCTTCCGTAATGAACAACGGCACGTTGATGACAGCCCCGCTTTCCAGTTTGGCCGGCTTGCTGCCGCCTTGTGCAGTGTCGCCACGCAGTCCTGGCTCTGTTTCGATGACTTTGAGCACAACGGTTGCTGGCAACTTGATACCGATGGGCTGCTCATCGTAGAGCAGAGCGTCACACTCCATGCCATCGTGCAAAAATTCGACGATATCCCCGAGCGCTTCGTCAGAAAATTCGAATTGATCATATGTTTCGAGATCCATGAACGTACGCATGCCCTGATTGGCAAACAAATACTGAACGTGACGGTAACCAACCGCAGCCGGTTCAATCTTTTCGGAACCCTGAAAGTTCTTGTTGATAATGGCGCCGGTCTTTAAATTCTTGAGTTTCGTCTGCATGTTCGCCTTCGACTGGCTCTTGCGGCCGAACTGAGAAGTGAGGATAAGAAACGGCTCGCCGTCGATAGTGATGGCACGGCCAGGCTTGAGATCGGTAATTGTGTACATGGCAAAGAGAATGAAAATGGCCTCCAGTGTGCCCTCTTCCCTGTTATCCGGTCAATAGAAGCGCACAATTATTTACTCTTCAGCTCGTCGCTGAACTGCTCGATTTCGACGCGTGCATACTCGGCAAGTCCGCGAGGAAGTTTGCGGTAGAGGCGGCGCAAAATAGTGCCGCGGTTCGGATTTTTGCCGTCTTTCAGATCGCGCAGATCCGCCAGCAGCTGGTTGACGCGGCTGTGATGCAATTCAAAAATAAGTGCGCGACTGATGATCGTATTGACCTGCGCATCGATCTGCTCTTCGGTAACCACCAATTCCTCGCGCTTCTGCGTATCCTCCGGCATGTATTGACGAATATCTTCCTGAACGGCAGTGGTATCAACATTTTTCTGCTGGACACCGGAAAGCAGAGTAGATGTTTTGGCGAGGAGAGACCTGGCCTCTGCCTGCAGGAGCGGATGTGCCCCGTCCGTACCGTCGAGAAGCTGCTTTATGTACGGCTGGAGCTCACTGTATTCGCCCAAGGCCACAGATGCATCTTTGGTTTTTTGCAGATCGGTATTGAGGGCAATAAGCTTATCAACAAGAACGTAGCCGGCAACATCGTTCGGCTTCAGATCAGTATTCGGAATAGCCTTGCTGACATCCAGAACCGCTTCCTTGATAGCGTAGAGCTTGGAATCCGGCGTGTCGGTTGCGATAGATGCACTGGTATCGGCGATCTGCTTGTTGATGAGGAACTGCACGAGGTTTCCGGCACTGCCGGTTGCGAGGCCGATAAGCGTATCACGGTATTCCGACAGAAGCGGCACGGCCTCTGTCTGTGTTGCCGGATCCTTCAGGAGTACCGCCGCTTCATTCAAACGCGTTTCGGCGAGAGCCAATTGCTTTTGAGCTCGTGCTTCGCTGTTGAAAGTCAGAAGTACGTCCATTTGCTCAACTGCACGTTTGACCGGATACAGGTACGATGTCGGAAGAATGCCGGCCAGTTTCTGGCGACGCTCTTCCTGCAGCGCAATGATTTCGGTGCGATGTGCACTGTCGAGTGTGAGGTTCTCTGTTGCCCAGTGTGTCTGGAATGTGCTGACAGGAATAGATTGTTTTACCGTACGGTCATTACCGACGGCAATGACTTCTTCACCCGATGTTAACGCCGTCTCTTTGCCGTTTTGCGTGAACAGCGCAGCGCGATCGTAGACAATAGCTGTCACACGTTTGGTATCCTGCTGGAGAGAGATGCTTGCTTCATTGAGTTCAATAGTTCCATCGACCGTATCAATTGAAATTCCTTTGAAAACCGCCGGAATAAGGCTGAGTGCCCATATCTGACCACGGACGAGTGTTGCGGTTGGACCGGCACTGACTTGAGGGCGATTGGCGAGGTCGTGCAGCTTGAGCGTGGTATCGGATGCCAAACGGACCACCGCATCGTCGTGCAGGTAAATGCTGGCCTTGCTGTCGTGCTCTGTTCTGACCATGACAGGTCCGTGAATGATTTCCGGCCGTGTGACAGGCACCCACACTCCGCCAATGAGCATAGAGACGGCGCCTTCCGGGATGAGCTGCACGACTGTCTCCGCCTCTGTACGCGGAGCCAGCACCGCCAACGGTACAACGAAACGCACGACAAACAGCAGTACGGCAAAAGCGGCCGACCACTTTAAGCCAGTATGGACAAGTGGTGCGGCAAGCGGCTGAATACGGGAGAGAATACGCTGGCGCATGCGCAGGCTTTGTGTGGAGTCCGGCGCAATAGCATGCGAGAGATCTTTGAGACTTTCGGCGATCTGTGGCAAGCCAATACGATTGAACATTTTCATCTTCACTCTCTGCTGCAACGCAGGAGACGGCTCAACAGAACGCGCAACCTGGCGCAGCAAAGATGGCTCTAAGCGCATCATGATGCGGTTTTTGATACGATCGGACTGCGCCTTGGAAGGGCCAGTTTGACGTGCAAGCCGGGAAAGAGGGTCAAAATCAGTCATGAAAAGAGGCTTTTCTGCTCCCTAAAACGAATAAAGAGGCGTTCTGTTACAGGATAACTACGGGAAAAAATCAATTTGTCAAGTTTACTTGTCATGCCGCTGAGTAACATCTCATCGGCAATCATGGGATTAGGACGGAATACGGGACGGCGCTGCCGTTTCCCCAGATGAGGAAAGCGGCTTCAGAATGACCTCAAGTTTTTTGAGAGCCCGATGCTTGAGCACCCGCACAAATCCTTCAGTGAGCTTGAGCGCTTTGGCTACTTCTGCATGCGACAACTCGGAAACATAATGAAGAAGCAGGATTTCGCGATAGTAGCCTGGAAGTTGCGAAAGGGCATTGCGCACGGTTTTTACGGACAACTGACGCTCCATGGTCGCCATCGGGTCGTTCCAGACATCTTCATCGACCAAATCTTCCGACACCTCCTCAAATCCGCGCTGACTTCTGTACGCATCGATCACTGCATGACGCGCAATACGAAACAGCCACGCAGAAAAAGGAACGCCGGTATACGGCTTATAGCTGTGTATTTTTTCCCATGCCTTCACAAAAATATCGGCGGCCAGATCTTCAGCCATGTCTTCCGGAAACCGGAAGACGACGTAGCGGTAGATGGGCGTTAAATACCCGTCATAAATCTTGCCAAAAGCATCGGTATCCCCTTGTTGGGCTTTGATAACCAGATCGGAGAGCTCCTCGGGGGAAAAAGGCTGCACTAACATCAGACGTTCAGTGTAGAAGAAAAGCAAAAGAAACCAAAGGGTCTGCCCTTGAAAAAGAAAACGGCTGAGCTGTGGGATACGTTACAGATTTTCTCGAGCTTTTATTCCCACTCGATCGTTCCCGGTGGCTTATTGGTAAGATCCAAAAATACGGCATCGATACCATCGAGCTCCATGAGCCTACTTGTCATACGCTCCAGAATTGCCTGCGGCAGATCGACGGCATTGGCCGTCATTGCCTCTTCGGAATGCACCGGACGCAGCACAATCGACTGTCCGCCTTCTCTGATGCATACAGGCAACAGTACCACCGGAAACTGCCAAATACTTTCGTAGAGCTCCGCCTTGCGCATTTCTTCGTCCACAATGGCATCCGCTTCTCGCAACAAGTTGGCGCGATCTTTGGTGATGAACGATGGATTGACCGTCAACTGCGTTGGATTTTCCTGCGAAGTACACAGAAGCACCCGGCTGAACTGCGGATTGGAGTTGGGAATACTGGTAGCCATTTCCCAATGCACAGGCTTCGGTGCCTTGCGCTCATCAAATAGCACAATCGCCTGCCGATACGTACGGCCATCGCCCTGTACGCCCACCGATTTGATCGGGAGGATGGCATGAGGGATATCCAGATCAGGAATTTTATTACGTATAGTCGCCCCAGAGTGGATCGTATTACTCACCGAATCATAAAGAGCGTTTGCTATAGCACCGCGCCGGGGCGGCTCAACGGCTGCGGCTGCGCCTTCGGCGCATAAAATTCTAACGCCAAGCCCAGGCCCTGGAAACGGATGACGCCACACGAGCTCATGGGGCAAACCGATCTCTTCACCAAGCTCGCGCACTTCGTCTTTGTAGAGCTCTTTGAGCGGCTCAATCACGCGACCTTCGTCGATCATCTGCTGGATGGCCGGTACGCGGTTATGGTGCGTCTTGATCTTGTCCGCATTTTTGGTGCCACCAGTTTCGATCGTATCTGGATAAATCGTCCCCTGCCCCAGCATCCAATCAGCGCCTTCCAGCTTCATTTTCTTGGCGACATCACGCTGGACATCCAAAAATGTATCGCCGATGATTTTGCGCTTGGCTTCCGGCTCGTACACACCATGCAGCCGCGAGAAGAACAAAGCCGACGCATCTTCAATATGCAAATTGCTGATACTCAACTTCTTCATTGCGCTATCAATCAACGCCACTTCGTTTTTGCGCATCAGCCCTGTATCCACCAGCATACCTTGGACGCGATCTGCACCAAGAACTTTATTGAGCAGCGTGAAGGCGACCGTAGAATCGACGCCACCGGAGACGAGCATAAATACCTTGCGATCACCTACTTCCTGTTTGATCTGCTGCGAAATATGGTGACTATAGCTCTTCATGTTCCAGGGCTCCGGCTGACACAGATCAACAAACCGGCGGAGAATGCTCATTCCTTCCTGCGTATGCGTTACCTCCAAATGAAACTGCACACCATAGACTTTCATGGCATCATTTGCCATCGCGGCAATCGCACAGTTTTCCGTTTCGGCAGTCCTGTGAAAACCATCGGGTAATCCGGATACCTCATCGCCATGCGACATCCAGACAGTCAGTTCGGTTGGCAATCCCTTGAAAAGTACAGTGTCTTTTTCGACAATCTCCAGCTGCATGCGACCGTATTCTTTGGTATGTCCCGATGTCACCTTGCCGCCAAGTGCATGCGCGAGCCATTGATGACCGTAACAAATACCGAGAATGGGTATACCTAAATCGAAAATCGCTTTGTCGGCCTGCGGACTGTTTTTCTCGTACACGCTCTGCGGACCTCCCGACAGAATAATACCCGCGGCATTGGCCATAAGATGCGCAGGCGTATCGGTATCGCGGATTTCAGCCTTATACCCAAACCGGCGAATGCGACTGGCGATGAGGTGGGCATACTGGCCACCGAAATCCAGAACAACGATACTTCCTTTTGCCGAAGAGAGAGAAGAGAAAGACATGTAATGAATAATTGACATTCAATGGGGAGGCAGTAAAAACATAGCATGAGACTCGACGTAAGTCAGCGAAAAAGAGACATTCAATCTGTTTTGAAAGCAACAGCCCCTGGCCGACTTTCAAAACTCGTGCAATTACCCAAACGCTGTGCCACAGCCGCACAATTGGCTGGAATGCGGTTTCAGCTTACCACAAAACTCGACAAGGCTCTCCGCCCGGTTCCTGAATCTCCGCTTGAAATGAAAGTGCTCGCACAGGTTTTTTCAGACGATTTTGTCACAGAAGTAACGGATGACCAAGTTATGAGCTGGTGCAACGAGCATGCCATTACCGTTCCGGACGCATCAGAACTTCACGCCATAGTGCTTTCACTGGCTCGGCGCCATATAGTTGCCCGCAGCCGTCTTGCCGTACTGAAGGTTATTGCAGATCCGCGGTGCGCGAATAGGAAGGAGTGGCAGCTGCAACAAGCAGCCAGACAGAATACGCAACCGCCGCATCCTCCCACGCATGAAGAAGCAGGGCGGCAACCGACAGCCCGAGAAATCCATGGAAAATTGGCGATATAACCGGTGATGACACTGCATTAACGCGCATGCGCACAAGCAGAAAAATCACAAGTGTGATGAACAGAGCCATTCCGAGAAGGCCTGTTTCAACCCCGATCTGCAGGTACCAGTTTTCGGTAAGAAGCGGACAGTTGCAGCTGCGTCCAAGCGGCTGCACTTGCTTGGTACCTACAAAGACACACAGATCCGGCTGATCTTTGGCCCACAACGGATCGTCCTGCGGTCGCAGGAGTACGCACGCCTCACTGGTGGCATTGCTGGCCGGACCGACTGTTCCAATGCCGATCCCCTGCGGATGAGCAATCATCGTTTCCAGTGCATGGAGCGGCAGCAGAAAATGATCGCGCGACGAGCCCATGCGAATACTGACAGCCGGCACAAAGATAATCGCAAGAACAGAGAACAAGCCGATCGAGGCAGCAATGCCGACAATGAACGGAACGAGACGACGACTGGAAACGGATCGCGCCACGCCGACGATAATAATCAGCGCGGCTGCAACCCATGCGGTACGTGAGTAGGTAAAGAAAATGGCAGTACAGATGATAGCCAGCGCGCCGGCGAGAAACCCGCGATGCGCACGATGCGAGAAAAAATAGGCGACGACAATGCTCAGCGGCAGCAGCAGCCAGAGCCCCAGTTGATTCGGCCCGCTCATGGTAGATTGCATCCGCCGAATACCCGTACTTTGAATGTACTGAAACGAGGCGAGCGGATGATCCGGAATATAGAGCGAATGCATGTCACTGTAACCAAGCAATCGGAAAAAAGATTCCGGCAGGACGAGTGTCAGCAGCCCGTAGACTGCGATGATGCAACCGACAATAACAAGCATAACCAGCATCTTGCGCATCCAGACATCATTCCACGGCACACGGCGTGCAAGAAGGAGCAAGACAAGCGGCAGCAGATCGTACTTGAAGCCCAATGCAAGCTGATGCAGTGTTGCCGGCAGATGCATGGCAAAGAGAAGGCTGGCAATCAGACATAAACCAAGAATGCAGAGATCAATGACATCCATGCGCCACTTTTGTTTGGACTGAATAATTTCTATGAATATGATAATCAAAAGAAGACCGAGTATCGCCTCTTTCCAGAGCGCAAGAATAGTCAGCGGTGCGTGATTTGATCCTACAAGAATGCGTGTAATAACAGTCACAAACAATGCATGAAACGGCAGTCCGATGAGCAGAATGGATGCGAGAATCTGGCGAATTCGTTGAAACATAAAGACAGTATACGTTGAATGAAGAATTTCCGCAGCTACGCAGTCGAGACGGCCCGGGCTGTATCAAATTATTCGATACACAGTGATTTTTTGATGTTCTTGCAATTGCCGGGCCGTCTCGACATGCAAATACATCAATCGCCGCGACTAGAAAAGCCGCTCCTGATCAGATATTTCTATTCAATCTACATTCCGAGCCTCTCCTCTTCGCTGCGAAACACATTGCCTTTTTTCAACACATTTTCTACCGCATCGATGCAGGCGACACTGACATTGTTGCCGTACAACTTGGACGCCTTGCGCATGTCTGCATTATTCCATGCGTAGTTGATGATATCGACAATGCGCATGGCATCTGTCGGGGCGGCGATGATATTGCCGCCGTTGATGATCGACTCGCTGCGATCGGAACCAAAACGCAGCGTGACACACGGGACACCCAGCACATTCATTTCTTCCTGCATGGAACCAGAATCTGTCGCACACACAGCGGCTTTGTTCATGGCAGCAATTACGTCTGTATAGAGTGCCCACACCGGCGAATACACGAATGTATCGTAGCTCTTCACCAATCGTTCCATCTCGGCACGCAGGCCGAAACGATCGATAGCTGCTTCGGTTTGAAACAAGGAAATGAGCAGGACTTTCTTCTTGGCTTCAATGAGCATTTTCATCGCATCAAAAATCGCGCGGAAGCGTTTTTCTGAGGAGCAATTTTCACGACGATGAATGCAGAAACGTACAAAGTCACCGTCTTTCAAGGCAGGATAGCGATCAAAAATTGTTGAGCTCTTCGCATGATCAAGTGCCTCAAGCGTTGCATCGGCAACCGAATTCCCGACGACAAAAATACGATCATCGGCGTAGCCTTCGGACTGCAAAAATTCGCGGTCCAGTTCGACAGGTGCTAAGTGCACGCCTGTCGCAGACTCGGCTGAACGCGTACAAAACTGCTCCGGATACGGCTCCTGGGAACCGCGAAGCCAATGAGCGCGATCTTGTAAAAACGCGTGCCACTTTCTGATACTGAATTCTGCATTCTGCATACTGTATTCTCCGGCGACGTAATCTGGTGTTAAGGTGCGGATACCCGCCTCAACGTGCACCGATGCAAACTCCAGCGCGTACCCGGCATTTCCTGCCGCCATCGCAGTCGTCGTGTCGCCATGGACATAGGGAATAACAATCTTGCCGCGCTTTTTAAGCTCTGCCATCACAAAACCGAGGCGCCCGATAATCTGACTCACGATTTCGTACATCACACCGCGCACGTTCAAATTGAAGTCCGGTTCGACGCCGAACTCCTTGAGCATGCCGCCGCTCAAGTTCTCGTCATAGTGCTGGCCTGTATGGCCGAGCAATACGAGATGCCCGCGCTTCTTCAATTCTTTGTAGAGCGGAATCTGCTTGATGATATCCGGCTTGGTCGCAATCATAATGAGATGCACATATTTTTCTTTGTGCGATGCGATCTCCTCAAAAAATGACGCTGATTTGTACGTAATCTCTTGCATGCACCCAGTGTAGCAGAGAGGCGTATATAATTACCAAATGCCAAAAACCAACGACCAACCATTTGGTAATTGGCGAATTGGCAGTTGGGAGTTACTTTTTAGTCGGATCAGCAAAGCTCACGATTCCCGGTACTTCGCGAATCTCTTTCTTGACCATCTTTTTGCCATCGAAGGTATAGACGTAGGGCGTACAGAGACCAATCTCCATGCTGCCGGCCACCTCGATGCTCAAATCTTCCAAGTACTTCATGATTGGACGCAAGCTATTACCATGCGCGGCAATGATGACGTTCTTGCCCTGCTCCACAAATGGCAGAATGTACTGCTTGAAAAACGGCAACGTGCGGCGTTCGCAATCGGCCATGCTTTCGCCGTTTGGTGGACGCGTGTCGTAGCTGCGGCGCCAGAGTTTGACCTGATCCGCACCGTATTTATCGGCTGTCTCAGCTTTGTTGAGACCCTGCAAATCTCCGTAATGACGTTCGTTGAGCGCGCTGTCGTACTCGGTTGGAATGTTGTAACAACCCGCAGACTGCAGCACATTGGCAAGCGTGTTGTTGGCACGCTTAAGACGAGAAGTGAATGCAAGATCGAAGGCAATCCCTTTCAGTGCCGCTCCTGCTTTTGTAGCGTCCGATTCTCCCTGAGGTGTGAGAGCAACGTCTGTCCAACCGGTAAAACGATTATCGAGGTTCCACTGAGACTGTCCGTGACGAATGAGAACGAGAGTATTCATAAAGTGTAAGAAAAAGATGTGGCGAGAGTGTAGCAGAACAAAATAGGTCGTAGAAGCGGTTAGCTGGAAGCAATAAGCGGTTAGCTAAAAGTGTCATAATGAGCGGAGCCGAACTATTATCCGAGGAATTGGCTGCCAATCCCCTAAACCACTCTTCGACTGCGCTCAGAGTGACACGAGTATCCGCTCAGAGTGACACGCGTATCCGTCCTGAGTGACACACTTACCGCTTATCGCTAATCGCTTACCGCTTTCCCGGGCCCTTCAAATACTTGGCAAAAATCCATGATTCTGCTATAATGTTTCGATATGTTCGCACACCCAAACCCACATCATAAGAATTACCGGCTTGCAATGCTCGTTGCCATCGGACTTTCCTGTCTGCTCATAGCAGTTGTTTCGCTCCTGGGACGCGAAATAGTGAACCTGCAGGGGGCGATTGTCGCCCACGCCCGCGTGCCGGAAAGCGACCTCGCGGTCATCGCGGCCTTGCAACGCTATCCTTTCCGGGTATCCGGCGTGCACATGCTCCCCGGCCGCGCCTCAGACGGCAATCGTATCCGCTATTTCATCGACACAAATGAGGGGATAAAAGTGGCGCTGCTGCACCAGTCCACCAATGGAAAATGGATTGCAACCATAGAGGAGGATGTGATGCACGACCTTAATGCTGCATCCAGTTCGGTTGCCTCTAGCGCGCAAACAAAACAGTAAGCGGAAACACAATGACAGCATTCCATATGCGCCGCCATCGTTGTGGCTCATGAAGAAGACGCCAGGCCCACTCAAAGCCTGCTTTCTGCCACGAAACCGGCGCCCGCACCTGTGCACCGGCGATAAAATCCAATGCACCGCCCACTCCCATCGCAACGTTGACGGTTGGCATTTTTGCCAGATTGCGCGCGATCCATCGCTCTTGCTGCGGTGCGCCGTAGGCTACAAAAAGAAGCTGTGCCTGGGTTCTATTGATGTATTCCACAATCGCCTGCTCGTCGCTCACGTTCGGCGAACCGGCAAAGGTGCCGACAATATGCAGGTTGGGATTCATTGCCATCAATTTTTCTTTGGCCGCTTGCGCTACCCCTTCCATCGCACCAAGCAGAAAAATGCGATATCCGTGTTTGAGCGAACACAGATCAATCATGACATCCGTGCCTGTCACGCGTTCTTGCAGAGTCTGCTTTTGATGACGCGCTGCCCAGACTACGCCGGTACCGTCGGGAATGTTAAGGCTCGCGGATTGCAGAATGCGCAGAAAATCCGCATCTTTGCGAGCAGCCAAGATCATCTCCGGATTGGGCGTGGCAACCATATGCTGCATGCCGGAACGAAGGAGTTGTTCGATACGTTCAACAGCGCCGCGGCGCGTGCAGTTATCGACCGGAACACCAAGAATGGAGATGCGTTTCATACGCAAATAGCATACGATGCATGCATGCAGAGAGCAAAGTTTCTAATCATGGCGTCATGCCTCGTCGTGACAGTCGGATGTAATGCCCATGCTCCTACCATCGATGAGCAGGAGCATGCATCGCAGCCGTACGGACAAGCAGTATCAAGCACCTCGTTTTCTTCCAGCAGCAAACCGCTTGCCGCTTCCGACAGCCCGGAAACGTACGACCCTCCGGTACGAATTGAGACTGGTGCAGTGAATGACAGCATGATATTCACAGAAACCGGCGCGGCAGCCAAAATCCGCATGCTCGATGTCGGCACGCTCCTCATTGGCGATGAATCCGCGCCTGTCACACTCACTGCTTTTTTGGATTACGACTGCGATTACTGTCACTTGTTTGCGACTCAAACACTGCCAACTCTTTCGGATTCGTACATTGATACCGGAAAGATGAATGTGATTCTGATGTACATGCCATTTACTGCAGCCGGAACATCTGCGGCTAAAGCTGCCATTTGTTCACTGGAGCAAAATACGTTCTTGGCTTTCCACGCCAAACTGATTGCGGGTTACCCGCTCACTGAAGCGTCCATGACGAAACTGGCCAAGGATTTGAAAATGGATACGGTGAAATGGAATAGATGCCGCGCATCGGAATTTGCCGACGGCATTCTGAAAACACACCAAGCGTTTGCCGCCAGTAAAAATGTGACACGCGTACCATCGTTCATTCTCGGCGCCGATCAATGGGTGGGCATCATCAGCCTGCCGCAGTGGAAAGAGAAGATTGCCAAAGCGCTGGCATCGAAGTAAGGCAGACAAGATCGAACGCAGCGGCCCGTCCGACCGCTTCCGGGCGGGGAAACTTCCCGCTCCTTTGGGATTTTTTTTGATAGTTTAGTATTTTTTGATAATTATTTTTTGCCTCCACTTATACTGTGATATCTTGAATCTTCATTCGTAATACGTAATTCGCAATTCATAATTCGCCCTTCTCATGCCCGAACTTCCAGAAGTAGAAACCACCCTGCGCGCGATTGCACCGATTCTTATGGGTAACCGGATAACCGAGATCGAGATTTTAAGGCCGAATATGACGCTGCATAAACCTGATTCGCTGCAAGCGATTCGCAATCAGGAGATTCTGACCATCGTTCGTCGCGGCAAGTATCTGCTGATTCATTTTGAGAATGAGTACACGATGATTCTGCACTTAAAAATGAGCGGACGATTGGGACTGCGATCAAGGACTGATGAGCCACTGACGTACGAACGCATCCGTTTTCATCTGCCACAAGATCAACTGCTGATTTTCAACGACCCGCGCACGCTCGGCCGCGTGTATGTGATCGCAACAAAAGATATTGAAGCACATGGTCCGCTCGCAAGCATGGGACCCGATGCGCTGACCGTGAGCGAGAGCGAATTCCTGGCACGAGCCCGCAAGAAGAAAGGCATTCTAAAAGCCGTTTTGCTGGATCAGACATTCCTCGCCGGCATCGGGAATATCTACGCCGACGAAGCGTGTTTTGTGGCCAAGATCGATCCACGCCGTCGCATGGAAAGCCTGAGTGAGCCTGACCTCAAGCGATTACACATCGCCATCATTCAAACGCTCGAAAAAGGAGTAGCCAATATGGGCACCAGCTTTTCGGACTTCGCTGATCTGTTTGGCAAACCCGGCCAGAACCAGCGCTCTTTGTTTGTCTACGGCCGCGCCGGAAAGAAATGCGTAACCTGCGGATCGACACTGCAAAAAACAACGATCGGACAGCGCACGACAGTTTGGTGCAGCAAATGTCAGAAGTGAATTATGTATCACGTATTATGAATTACGAATGATACATAATTCATAATACGTAATTCTTGATACATCTAAGAGTCTTTAAATTTTACTCTATGCTAAACTCTATCAATGCTTCTCCCCGACGCCATCTACGAATTTCTCACGCACTGCGAGATCGGCAAGTACCAGAGCAAGAAGACCGTCGAGAACTACCGGCACTACCTCAAGCGTTTTCAGGATTTTGCCGGCGCCAAGACCGATGTCGCGAAGATTGATGCCAATCTGGTGCGCGACTACCGTCTGCATTTACACAGAATGTACATAGAGGGCACGGGAGTGAATCTGGATATCAAAACGCAGCAGTATCACCTGATCGCGCTGCGTGCGTTTCTGAAATACTTGGCGAAGAATGATATAGAAACCCTCGCCGCCGAAAAGATCGAACTGCCGAAAGTGGAGCAGCGCCAGGTGGAAGCACTCGAGCGCGAAGAGCTGGAAGGACTGTTCGGCTCGGTGGATATGACACATAAAAACGGCCCGCGCGACTTAGCCCTCCTGCATATGTTGTATTCCACGGGCCTGCGCGTGAGCGAAATTTCGAATCTGAATCGCGACGATATCAGTGTGACGAAAAGCGAATTTCCCGTGCGGGGCAAAGGCCGCAAAGTGCGGATTGTCTTTCTGTCCTACGACGCGCGTCAGTATCTCAAAACGTATCTGGATAACCGCAACGATAACTTCAAGCCACTGTTTATTTCTAACTCCAATCGTTCAAGCGACGACATTGTCAGCTCCGGCGAAAAACGCAGACTGCAGCCGCAATCGATTGAACGGATCGTCCGCGAATGCACCAAACGTGCAGGCATTCTCAAGAAAGTCACCCCGCATACATTGCGCCATACGTTTGCAACCGAACTGCTGCGAAACGGCGCCGATATTCGTTCTGTGCAGGAACTACTTGGGCACGCCAGTATCACCACCACGCAGATTTACACGCACGTCACAAACGAACGCCTGAAAGAAGTGCATGAGAAGTTTCATCGATAAGTTAGCGCCTCTTTAAGTACGTTCCTGTTTCTCCGCCAGTTGGGCTACGTTTTTTCTTTGCACGAGGTTTAATTATAACTGGTCTTGGATCAATTCTTGGTGCAATTCTCAACACTCTTTCATATAAATCCAATCTAAAATCTATTGCCTCATCTTCTTCAAGCTCTTCAATGGCAAGAGCCGACATAGATTCAAAAATTGCCCGTATTTGAGCCCTCGCCTTATCTGTCAGTTCTTTTGCAGTCAAAGACTCTGCTTTCACGAGCACTTGTTCCAAACGCGTCGCGAGATCTGGGAGTGAGGGAGTTTCTTGAGACATTGTTAATACATTTTCAATTATTTTTAATTTTTGTCAATAATTCCATCTTTTATACCATTATTCGCACTCTCTTAAGCGGCGATGTTTGCCCCAGCAAGATCTCAATATTCGCCGTTTCAACGTCAAAGCTTTTTGATAAAAACCGAATCAGTTCTTTATTGGCTTTTCCATCTTCCGGCACAGCTGCCACATTCATTTTTATCGTGCCGTCGTCCATCATGCTTTTGAATTCGGTCTTGGCCGCATTCGGTCGAACTTTAATGGGGAACACGACTTCTTTATGAGCTAGAAGTTGGTTTTGAAGATTTTCGAGGATAGACATAGTGTTGATTGCAAGACCGCGGGCGCGAACGCCCGCTCTGGAGATGGAGGGAATTATTGGCAATTGGAAATTAGTTTTTGGCAGTTACTGCAAATTCCCCTTTCGCCACTCCTCAATCTTCGCATGATTGCCCGAGACTAAGACATCAGGAACTTTGAGTCCCCGGAAATCTGGTGGCCGCGTGTAGTGCGGGTACTCTTTTTTGCGCCCGAATTCTTTGGAGAAACTGTCCAGATGCGCCGATGCATCGTCACCCAAAACGCCTGGCAAATGCCGTGCAACCGCATCGATGAGCACCATAGCCGGTAATTCGCCGCCGGTAAGGACGTAGTCTCCAATCGACACCTCTTCGTCGATCCAGCCGCCATCAATAATGCGCTGATCGATGCCTTCGTAGTGACCGCAGAGCAGAATGAGCCATTCATGCTTCTTTGCTATTTTTTCCACCATCGGCTGCTTTAATCTTTTGCCACGCGGGGAAAAATAGATGCGATGCGGCTTTTGTAACTTCTTGCCTTTCTGCTCACTGAATCCCGCAGCTGTAATCGCTTCAATACACTCCACAATCGGCTCACACATCATCAACATGCCCGCTCCCCCGCCGTAGGGTTTGTCATCAACCTGACTGTGCCGTGCTTTGGAGAAAGTACGAATATCATGCAGATGGATCTGCAGCCGCCCAGCTGCAGTTGCGCGCTTGAGAATGCTTTCGGTGAGCGGACCTGCAAACATGTCCGGGAAAAGAGTCAGAATATCGATACGCATTGGCGAGAAGTAAGATGTAAGATAGAACGCGAAAGGAACGCATTCCCGCGAAAGAAGTGTAGCAGAGATACCTATTTCCTACGTATTGCATGGCAGCTCAGATCAACATCTTCATTCCAACGTACAATCCTGTTGCCATACAGTTGCAGCAGGCAATCGACAGTATCTTGGCTCAGACATGCGAAGATTGGACACTGCTCGTCCACGATGACTGCTCGCCGCAAGATCCTTTTCCGATTGTCGAACCATATCTGAAAGATGCGCGCATTACGTATCGACGCAGTCCCGTACGCTTAGGAATTGCCGGGAATTGGAACGCTTGTATGGCTCTTGCCACCGCACCGTTTACCCAACTCCTGTTTCAGGACGACGTGTGGCATCCGCAGTATCTGGAAAAAAGCCTGATGGCACTCAAAATGCATCGAAACGTGGTCTTCACTGCTGCCAATCATAAGTACAAAGATGAGCTGGAGAATGTGGCATTTGGCATTTACGACACGCTGTATCACCATAAGCGCGAATGCATGCGTGACGGCGTACATAACAGTCACGAGTTTCTGATGCAATGGATCGAAAACGGACTGCACCCGAACCTGATCGGCGAACCGAGTTTTGTGATGATGCGCACCGAGACAGCCAAAGCCTGCGGACTATATGCGGACAATCTGCCGCAATGTCTGGATTTGGAATACTGGACTCGCTTGTTGCAGAAGGGAGATTTGTATTATCTGGCCGAAGAACTCGGGAGTTTCCGCGTACACAGCAAAGGCGCCAGTGCCCAAAATGATTTGTCGGGAGTCGGCATGTTTGATCGCTTATTGTGCCTTGAAAAATTGATAAAGACACTGCCGGAAACTGCCGACCGCAAGCAGACTAAAAAGGCACTCAAGAAAAATGTCGTGAT
>CALMES010000120.1 GCA_937863435.1 uncultured Candidatus Peregrinibacteria bacterium | reverse complement strand
ATCAAACTGTTCGATATTTTCTGGTCCCGTCTTAACCAGAGCGTCGAGCGCAGAAGGCATTGTCATTGTCTTAATATAGGCATCAGCTAATTTCTCTTTTTGCTCCTTTACCGCATTATCAAGCTCATCTGCCTCTCGGCGCAAATCAAGATCCGCAGCCATCGCTTCTTCAGCCAACCTTTCTATATTACTTGACATAAGTATATTTTAATTTATTTTTTTATTTTGTCAATGTTTTAAAAATACTGCTTAATCAGTGAAATCGAATCAATTGGTTATTATTCTGGCAATATATTGATCCCTACTTCGTTGCATCCACGACAGCCTGGAAGGCTGTTGGGTGGTGGATCGCAAGCTCGGAGAGAGCTTTGCGGTCCAGGACGATCTTGCTGTCTTTGAGAGCCTTGATGAAGCGCGAGTAGTTAAGACCCTGAGCGCGAAGCGCACCGGACAAACGAACAGTCCACAGAGCGCGGAATGTGCGCTTCTTGAGGCGGCGATCGCGGTACGAGTTTTGACCAGCCTTGATGATGGCTTCCTTACCCTTCTTCACGGTGGAACGCTTCATACCACGGTAACCCTTGGTCATCTTATGAAGCTTCTTGGTGCGGCGATGCCTATGAATACCACGTGTAACACGCATGATCGAAGAGGATTAAATGTTTGGGAGCAAAAGAGAGATGTTGCGCTCATCGCGAGGCGACATCATTTTCGTGCGGTTCAAACGCTTCTGGCGCTTGCTCTTCTGCTGGAGAAGATGGCCGCGACTATTGCGCTTGAATGCGAGACGGCCGGAGCCGGTCTTGCGGATTCTTTTCTTAGCGCCGCTATGGGACTTGAGTTTAGGCACAAAAAATAGGTGAAATACCTGTACGGACGAGCGAGTATAGACAGATTTTGGAAAATTGCAAAGGGAAAAGAGGACGAGGTGGCAGAAATTCCAAGTTACAAGATACAGGTAACAAAAAAACCAGAAGATCAAAGAACCAAATTCTAAACAATTTTGAAATTCTAGTTTCCAAATTAGAATTTGTCTCGCATTTGGTTCTTAGTTCTTCGAATGTCCAACTAACTACTTCTTGGGCCTCAGAATAACAATATACTGATTCCCCTGCCGTTTGGTCGGCTGATCGACTTCCGCTGCATCAACAAGGCTCTTCACGAAGTTATTGAGCTTGGTGATACCGTATTCTTTATTCGTCAGCTCGCGGCCGCGGAGAACGATGGTCACCTTCACCATGTGGCGTTCGGCCAGAAATTCACGCGTGCGATTGGCCAGACGGTCCAAATCGCCGGTATCGGTGCGAAAACCGAAGCGGATCACCTTTACTTCTGTCTGCTTGCTATGAGCTTTCTGGCGTTTCTCGCGCTTTTTGAGCTGATAGAGATAGCTGCCGAAATCGCCAAGTTTCACAACCGGAGGCTGTGCTTTTGGTGACACCTCGATGAGATCCAAGCCTGCTTCCTGCGCTATTTTCAGTGCATCAGCTGTCGGCATTTTGGTCGCAATTTCGTTGTCATCGATGAAAAGAACTTCTGGCACACGAATCTGCTCATTGTACCGAGGTTTAAGCCCGCTTGGGGCATTGAACGAACCTTTATGATGTTGGCGCAGAAAAAAGAGGGGAAAGAAACGAAGAAACGAGCCTCAGCATGCCAAAAAAGCACTCTCAGGTCAAGAACGAATCGTGGCGGATTTTTGACGCGTGAGCAAGCTGAAACGCAAAGTCCATACGCCGTCCTGCTCGCTGACAGATTCAATTCTTGTGAGCGGCAAGGGCCATACGCGTTCCTGTCTGAGCATGTTTGCAACAGGAGAAAGCGTGCTGCGAACGCTGCTCAATCCGGCAGAAAGAAGGAATGCATGGATGTCTGCTGCCGTTGCGGTGTCCATATCCTGCAAAACATTCTTCTCGGCTGCCTGCGGATCCAGGCTGTACCGAATACTGTCCATCTGGAGAAAGGCCGAGGCTGTTGTGAGGGAAGCGGGACTTTGCACTTCCACCTGACGCAGAAAATCCGCACTGGCCTTTGGACCGAGAACATCTCCAACGGTCAGCTTGTCCTGGTACTGAAACAAGGACAAAAACCTGCTCACGTCGTGCAAAGAACCACGGAGTATCACGGTAGCCGACCGCTCTTTGTGCGAACCTGCGGAAACAGGCGAATCGGCAAACTGCAGGCGACTGAAAGCCAGACTGTTGCGACCGCCATCGATGGCAGACAGCAGGACCGGAATAGTGCGGGCAAAGCGAGCGGTGCTTTCGTCTTCAGGGAAAACAGTCGCCACCGCTTGCTCCTCGAGCGCCGCGAGCGTGTCGGCCCCGGTTACCTTCTCGGCTTCCACAGTCGCTTTCAGCAGAACAACCTGTGTACGAAGAGCAGGCAGCGCGGCACCGACTGTCAGTGCCGTCGACTTTTTGATGGCAAGAGATTGCACATGTGCAAACAGAAGAACACACGACAGAACAATCAGCAGTACGCCTATGAAGAACTCATAAGGAAAGCGCCGCTGCAACACGTGGCTACCCATGGGCAAGAACAAGAGTAATGGTAAAAGGCGAAAAAATTGCTCCGTCCGCACCGTGCTCAACCGAATAATCAGGCTCGGAAACGGAAGCAAACAACGGAGATGCACGCAAACCGTCAACAAAAGAGGCGAGCATCTCAACAGATCTGGACGCATCGATCATGCGACCGGCAACAGTCATACGCCTTGCGGAAGCATCCACCTGCACAGAATCAATGCGCACCGGATCCTGGCCGTTGATGACAAACGACTGGCGCACCGTACTGACAGCCTGCAGGACGGATCCTACAGGGACAAAATCTGCCGAGAGGGTCCGAACCTGATGCAAGACAGGGGTTGGCACCGATTGCCCGATGCTGCGGCGCTCGTCGAGCAAACGGCTTTCTTCCAGGCGCAACTCCTCTTGTTCGCTTGTCAGAGCGGAGAGAGCAATTGCCTGCTCGCCAATACGTACCGGAAAACGGTCGGGCGTGAACAGAAACATGAGGACAATCATGAGAAGGCACAAACAACCACCAAATGTAATGAGCGGCAAACCTAAGTGATGCATAGCTGTCAGTACTGGATGTTCATCGGCAGAAAACGCCTGAAATCCGCCAGATGCATCATCCTGAATACTCGCAGCAGGTGCCTGCGCATGTACTGGGTCATCACTGACAATCCAGGTAGCGTTATCGGCAACGGAATCTGATGTGGTTTTTGTGTCCATGTTTCCTCTTAGTATAGCAGAAAAGAGGGCTGAAGGTAAGGCGAGTAAGGTGGGTATTGCGGGTAAGGCGTGTAGAAAACAAATATAACAATTCCTGGTAACACTGAGCATCACCGGCAACGATTAATCATTGCCTGTCCCACACCCGCTTTACGCTCCTGACACACTTTACCCACTATACCCTCTTCCCCCTCTTTCCCCTGTCGCCCAATCCACGCTATCATTCCCTCACACCTCCCCCCTTTCCTATGGAAGAGCTTCTCGCAAAACTCAACGACCTGCGATCGGCTGTGAACACGGGCAAGGACTCTCTTTGAGGCGCGCGAAATTCCCAAACAGATTGCGGATTTAGAAACCCAAACGCAGGCAGGCGATATTTGGAATGATCAAAAACGCGCCAATGCCTTGTTTGGCCAATTGCGCGGCCTTAAGAAACAGTGGGAACCGATTGTGCAGCTGGCAAACGAAGTGACAGACATGCACGAGCTGGCCAAAGCCAGTGACGAAAGTGACGTTGCAGATCTCTCAAAAGAATATGAGAAATTACTGACTCGCTGGCAATCGGCCGAGCGCGCGATTTACCTGGGCGGCAAATATGATGTGGGCAATGCCTACTTGAGTATAACGAGCGGTGCCGGCGGGACAGAAGCGCAAGACTGGGCCAGCATGCTGATGCGTATGTACCTGCGCTACTGCGAACGCAAAGGCTGGAAAGCCGAGATGGTCGACAGGACCGACGGCCAGGAAGCCGGCATCAAATCGGCAACCATTTACGTAGAAGGCGACAGCGCGTACGGGCTTCTGCAATGCGAGCGTGGCACACATCGTCTTGTGCGCCTCTCCCCTTTCAATGCCAAGAGTCTGCGCCAGACTTCCTTTGCGCTGGTAGAAGTACTGCCAGACATGGCCGAGAGTGACGATGTGGAAATAAAGGCCGAAGATTTGCGCGTCGACACCTACAGGTCTGGTGGCGCCGGTGGACAACATGTGAACAAAACCGATAGCGCCGTGCGCATTACTCATATTCCCAGCGGTATTGTGGTGGCGTGTCAGAACGAGCGCAGCCAACTCCAAAACCGTGCCCGGGCCATGGCGATGCTCAAAGCCAAGCTGCTCGAGAAAAAACTGGAGGAAGAAGAAGCCGAAAAAAAGAAGATGAAGGGCAGCACCGCCAGTGCCGATTTCGGCAGCCAGATCCGCAGCTACGTGCTGCACCCGTACCAAATGGTGAAAGATTTGCGCACCGATACCGAAACGAGCGATACAACCGGCGTACTGGATGGCGACCTGGATCAGTTTATTGATAGCGAGCTGAAACGGCGAGGATCGGAAAAGTAGTTCTAGACAGCCGCGGGAAGCATCCCGCTCCCTTTTTCTCTATTTCTATAAAAAGGAATATTAGTAATAATGATAACTGTTTTCTGAGTGTTCTTTTTGTACACAGAACAGCAAAAATGATCGCTGGAAGCTAGAATAATAACATTCACAAATTTATTTGATACCAAAGGAGCGGGATGCTTCCCGCGGCGGCTTTATAATACCTTCATGTTC
>CALMES010000119.1 GCA_937863435.1 uncultured Candidatus Peregrinibacteria bacterium | reverse complement strand
AGAGCTGCAAGAGCTGCAAGAGCTGCAAGAGCTGCAAGAGCTGCAAGAGCTGCAAGAGCTGCAATATCTGCAATATCTGCAATCGCTGCAAGAGCTGCAATCGCTGCAATCGCTGCAATCGCTGCAAGAGCTGCAATCGCTGCAATCGCTGCAATCGCTGCAATATCTGCAATATCTGCAATCGCTGCAAGAGCTGCAATATCTGCAATCGCTGCAATATCTGCAATATCTGCAATCGCTGCAAGAGCTGCAATCGCTGCAATCGCTGCAATCGCTGCAATCGCTGCAAGAGCTGCAATTCCAACAACCTTCGTTTGTGCTATTTTGCTCCGCAAAATTTGGGTGCTTCTCGGCAAATGATGCGCTAACACCGTTCACCGTTTTATCCTCACGGTTCAGAAACGCGCGAAAATCCTTAAAAATCTCTGTTTTCATTCGATAAAAATTAAATGTTTATGCAACAAATATAAATAAATTATTTATAATCTATAAAATTATTTCAACAAAATAATGGTTTCTATACCCAACGCGGCCAGCAGCCCGAAAATAATCCGGGTACGGTTCTGGGTTTTACGGTCCAGCTCGGCGATTTTCGCCTGCTGTTCCGTGATAACCTCGGCCTGTTCGGTCACCAATTCACCGGCCAGCTCCAGCTCGGCCAACCTGAGTGATAGCTGATCCTGTACGTTTTCGAGCTGCGCCGCACGCTTAGGCGCATTCACCAGACACTCCAAACATCGGATGTCCTGAGCGTCGGTGTAGCAGATGCAGCTATCTGGGATTGACGACTGCGCGGATACTGTCACGCTTGCTGCGTGGAGCATTAACAATAACGATACTGTCTTTAGTAATTTCATGGGATATAGATTTATAGTGATTTTGCAGGGTATCGAACCGGTCCTCCAGCTCATTGAAGCGGTGCTTGTATAGCTCGTAGTTGATAGGTGTATCTGGTGCTGTTTCATTTTTGCACGCCTTAAAATTGAGCAGGCAGATTGACACTGAATTGATGAGCAGGAGTGCCCAGATAAAGCCGTTTTTGTTCATATACTTAGTTTAAAATTCCGCTATCAAAACACCGATCACACGAGCGCACCATGCCTGTAGTAGACTGCTCACTGATTGGTCGCCACTTTTTGCACTCATCGCACATAAACACCAGATCGTCGAGACCATACTCATACTCCTGCAGTAGCACCGGTGTGAACTCTTTACCGAACAGCTCGCCCATAACGTCGGCCAGCTTTTTACGTGTGCCACGGAGCTGCCGAGCAATCTCCTGACCGATCTCTTTGTCAAATGCCATGAGGCGAATGTATAAATTATTTATAGAAGTGTGTATAAATGCCGTATCGGATTGCATCCATGAGGTGATTAAAATCGTCGATAGGCTCATTTGTCGCGTTACCCGTTACCGGGTCTTTCTCCCACATGTACCGGCGGCGCTCCTCGTAGATGTTACGTGAGCTCTCAGTGTAGAACACGTCAAACTCTTTAACCTTATGTATACCTGCCTTTATTGAGCCTGCTCCCTTGTGAGCAGGGAGAGCGTTCACACCCAACCTGCGGAGCTGCGCGATAATGTCTGGGTCATGCTCGCAGTACAGTGGCGTGCCAGATGTAAAGCCATTGGCCCAGAATAGCTGCTTTAGGTTCACGGCACTAATCCCTGGCTCGTAGCAGAGCTCGTGCAGGAATATGGACCCGGCAACCTGGCAAATCTTTGTCCCGGCAGTAGGATCATTGGTATACCCAAAGTCAAGACCGCCGTAAAACTTCACACCCTCTTTCGGGTAGTCAGCGTCCGGTATCACCTTCCAGTTAGGATAGATGAGCCCAGCCAGGTTGCCCGTGAGTCCACGCGCATACACTCGCCACATCTCTTTATCCTTTATCCCTTCTATTTTACGGTGCTCATCGTCGCTCAGGAATGAGTTATGCCGGTGATCGGAGATGAGCAGCTTTATCGTGGCGCTCAGGTCGTTTGTGTCCGGGTTGGTGCCTATGAGTTTGTCGTGACACCAGAACGGCGCGGTAGGGTTGTAATCAATGTAAATCTGGCCCCTGGTTCTGATCGCCATCTGGAAAAATATCGGCCAGGTAACACCGTTGGCCTCATTCACAAACAGGATGTCGCGTTTACCGTTCTTTGCGCTCTGCTCATCTACGTTTGAAATGAATTCAATCAGCGACCCGTTGTGAAAGAAAATGATTCGCTCTGATTGGTTCCAAAACTTCACAGCTCGTGACATATCAGGCGAACGCTGATAGATCGTCTGAGCATCCCTGTAGGCTCCTTTCTTGAGGTTCGGAATGCTCTCGCCAGTCACGGTAATGACAAGCCCCGGAACGGTTGCTGCTTTGATGAATAGTAGCTGAATGATTGAATAGGTTTTCGAGCTGCTGGTACCGCCCTGGTTAATGATGCACTTTTCAGTCGCGCTGTAGTTGGCCCAGAAAACCGGAGTAACATCGATATTAAGCCCCTTGCTCCCCGTCGACATCGGCCTCATCGTTTTTGAGATCAACGCCTGTGTTCATGTGATTGATAATGATTTCAGGTGTTATGGGCTTGTCGCCGGTGGTAATGTCCTGCTGATCTTTCAGACCGAGATCACGAGCAATGATATTGGAATTATACGCCCCGACCGCCGCGCCCTCAAATTTTTGGGTATAAATAATCTGTTCTACACGTGTAACGATGGTCGAAAAATCTTTATGCTCTTTGTATTGATACCACGTAGATTTAACGATGTCGAGAAATACCCAAAGGCCTGTTAATGTGTATGGTGTGTCTGTGGGGACCTTACACTCCTCAACGTCTTTGCCGTGAAATTCGGTTTTCCACCACTTACGTGCGTCTGTGGCCTCAAAATACTCTGTACAAGCCTCCCAGAGTATCTCTGGTGACTCAAAAATCTTATCGCGCCCGTGTTTCGAGCGTAGTTTCCAAAACTGATTACCTTCCGGTGCTCCCATAAATCAAAAATACTTCTTATTAGCCACTTTACCAACCTGGTAATGTAACTTACGGTGAAGGGCCACGAGTTTAGGACTGGTGACGCAAATTTTAAGTTCTCGCTGTCTGGCATACTCGGCCTTTATTTCATTGACAGTGCAGGCGCAAGCCACAAAGTCGGCCAGCATCGATACGACGGACACAAGCACTTGCCCGTTATAGGTAAGGCTAAGAAACATATACACCTTTCAAAATATGTTTACCACCTTTCTCATTTATTCCTAAGAATATATGACCATCAACATCATTGAATCCCATTTCTTCAACTGTTACAAAATCTTCTGGTTGGTAAATTGTATTTTCCCATCCAAATCCGCTAACCCAATAATGGGTAAATTCCATATTTTTCATTTCTATTTAAGTTTTGTGAGAAGCCCTACCTATAACAGCAGATAGGCAATATGGCGGGTTCTCGGTGGTGAGGTCGGTCCATTCCATACCTGGATAATTTGACTCTACAGCATCGTCAATGCTCATCGTGCTACCCGTAAGATCATTTATAACCTTATAAATGTCGAAGTTTTCCGGCCTACCAGTTCTATCGTAACTCATATTAATGGCACTCTATGGTTTTATCCGGGGTACTGGTTGCCTCCAGGTCGTTTTTCTCAGCAGTAGTACCGTGAAATGTAGTTTCGGTTTCGATAACGTACTCGTTACCTTGAAAGTCACTGGTGTGTACCTCCGTGACACAACTCCACTCTTTTGTACAGGCGGTTAGAAAAAATCCAATCGTCAGGGCTAACGCCAGTCGTCTGGTTAAATTTTTGATCGGGTCAACGTATAACCCGCTGCGACGTGCGTTACGCATCCGTCTTTTAATGATTTTGACGCGGGACTTATGCCTGTCCGTGTCTGTTAAACCACCAAGAATAAAACGCCATTTCGCTTTAGTTTGGCACTCTTGCTCATCTGCTTCCATAGTTGTGTATTTTTAGTGGCATCTCAGGGACTCGAACCCTGAACCCGTTAGATTGGAGTCGTTGCTGCGTCATTCCATCGACGCTCGATGCCTAATTGCTTTGGGAGGCTACTCACAGTTCACCGGCTCTTTACACGTTTTACAAGGTCGTTACTCCTATCCGGTAAATAAGTAAGTCGCGTAACTTAATGATTGCTTTTGCCTCCCAGGGTAAACCAGTCGCCACTGATTGCACCCAGTATTTTATCTTACCTGCCGTTTACCTCTCGCATCCAGATAACACAGCTTATACGTGAGGTTTTGCCGGTTTATGTAACCCATGATCTCGGCAATGTCCTTGAATGCGTAAGTAGTCGCCTCCTCCAGTTCAACGTCATAAAACCTCAGCACTTTGCGAGCTCCTTTTTGCTCGATCTGGTGCTTAATGAATTTACCGTTATTCTCGTTCAGGATCACAAACGCTTTTTTACGTCTCTCCTGACGGGAGTACCGGGTATCGCTGCCGCGTTCTGTTACTGTAGCTGGTGTCTCATTCGGAAACACTGAGCCTGCCTCGTTATTGATCTGACTCATGGAGTAATCCGTGTTTTACCAGGTTAGCATTGTGACGGGCTACGAGTTCTTTTTTATCGTTGCGCCAGCGCCAGAAATGAACAAATGCAGGGCATGCGAGCATGAATAACCAGAATGTGATCCAGTGGTGCTCCAGCGCGAGATAAAGCATAAGCACAAGCCAGCCGACGTTATAGAACGTCGCGCGAACCTCTGGTTTAGGTGCTGTTACCTCCTGGTTCCACATCGTTGCTTTTTTGATTTTTACTTTTTTCATAAGGCAAATATAAATAAATTATTTAATTACTCCTCACAATAGATGTCGCCGTAAGTGTATCGCATACCCTCACTCGTCCAGCCACCGCCCTCACAGATTCGACATTTTTCTCCTATAACCTCCGCGCCTGTCTCGTGAATTAGTTTACCAAGCGGTTTTAATCCGGTCCATCTCAGTTCCGTTCCTTTGGCGAGAGAAAAATCGTCTCGCACACTTTGAGAGATCATGTAATCGTTTTCCGTTTTGCCGTCAAAAATCCTAACCTGGTGAGCGACTCCTCGTGTAAAATTTTTGATTTCTCTTTTATCTGCTGGTAGTTTCAGGGTGTACTCCATGAATGTAGATACGTTAAAGTCCTCGGCTATCCTTTTCAGAAAATCGGCGCATCTTACATGTTTTTTCATTTTAACAACAAAATTCGTTTAACAATCTCGCAGTGCTTCGACTGGTCGAGGTTCTGCGCTTCAATGGCGATGCTTTGCCGGTGCCGGTAGTCATTCGGCCTGATCCACCCCTGAGCATGCGGAGCGCACCAGATTTTAACCCGGTCCTCGGCACACTGCAGTCCCATGATTAGATCAGCCATTTTTTTAGGCTCGCGCCGCCACAACTTCACCGGCCTGAACTTGTCGGTACGGAAACCCATTACGCCGGTACCTGGCACGTCAACCATGCGACCATCCAGAAACGTGTTGACGAATGAGTAAACGTAGTGCCCTCCTTTGTAATAGGACTCACCGGCCAGCTCCGTATCGTTCAGGATGCGCCCGTGGTAACACACCACCGGGTACCTCATCAACCACTCGCGGGTCATGGCTGCGTAATTTGGCGGGTAGATAATGTCGTCGTCACCGGTGAGGTACAGCTCTCCATAGTAACAGTCCTCCACAAACCGAAATTTACCGTTATCGGTCAGGTCTGCACCGCCAACCATGTTGCTGATTTTTCGGTGGTGTGCCCAATCTGGTAACTGGTAGATGCTATACCGGTTCCAATAAATGCGTACAATGTCAACCTGGTTAATCACAGACTTTACCGCGTCGTGTAGCGTTTCGATCCTGCCCTCGCCCGGGTAGGTTGCGAAGTTCATAGAAATGGGCTGCTGCACACTAATAGGCTTTTCCGTGCTTATATTCTCTCATTGAATTGAAGCGCATTTTAGCTCTTACGTGAGCGTCAATGTCAATACCTTTAAAGGCTGCATGATCCAGCGCCCGGATAATTACGTCGGCCAGTTCGTCCTCGTGTGTGTCCTTCACAGTCTCTCTGAACCGCTGTTCAAACTCTTTCGGGTTGCTGATTTGGTTTACCAGCATTGCAACCTCATTGCCGGCATACTTTTTTTTACGGTCGGCTTCCAGAGCCTCCGATACTTCCGAGTGAATGAGAGCCATTCTCTCACCTACATTTGTTGCGGCTCCGTTCTCATAGAAACCTTTATCTACAGCGTTTTTGTAGATTTCATTCGCTAACTCGTTTAACATGGGTTTTCGTTTTTTAAGGTGTTTGGTTAAATGGTAATACCTCGGTCTGGTAGGATCATTGAGCCACTCGTACAGGCCGTGCCCGAATAGGTCAAACGGTGTGCGACCTGTACGATAGAACTCAACCTCCAGCCAGAGGCATTTTAATTGCATTAGGTGTGCGCTCATTAGATTTCAGCGGCCAAGAATCCGAGAACCTTTTCAAATTGTTGTTTAAACTCCGACTCATCAATCTGCTCACATTCTGGCTCAAAGGCCACATCTTTGCGGATACCCTCGTATACCTGAATAGATGTGACGTAATTCGAGTTTTGAACGGCTACCGTTTTCTCCTCGCTCACGACCTTATACAGGTTTCCGTTTTTGTCTTTTGAGAAGTAGGGCAGGTTTACCTCAACCTCCTCAGTCGTCTTAGTGACGTGCGTTATTGTTCGTTTCATATTTTGGTGTGTTATTTGCTAAAATATCTCATTATTTCTGTTCCAATCCATCGCCCAACCGGAACAGCCACTCCGTTACCTATTGCTTTGTATGCGTCAGTATCTGAGCAATCGAACTGAAACCAATCCGGGACGCCCTGTAGCCTTGCAAATTCACGCACAGAGTACGGTCGCACTCCCATTGGATAACGTTTATCTCTGAGTAGTCTCGTAGACTTATCTTTGGCATAATGCGCAACCGCCGTAGGCGCTATGTCGTCACGTTCTGGATCAGAAATGATGGGCAAATCACGGTACATACCGTTCATGCGTTCGCGAATTGCTGACGGCAAGGTTATGCGAGGATTATCCTCGATAATATCACTCAACTTAACTCGGCGGTCCTGAGACGGTTCGCGGAATGAAAAGTGTTTTTTACTGCCGATAATTATCAAACGATCACGGCGCTGAGGTAGCCATGTTTCAGCTTTAATCGGGCAAAACGTGGTAACGTAATACCCTGGTAACTTTGTCATGGCCTCCATTACTACCGGAAACGCTTTCATGCCTGGCACATTCTCAATGACGAAAATCTCAGGCTGCTTTATTGCCATGTGTCGGAACGCATGTAAGAAATACTCATCCCCGGTGCGCGTGCCGTGAATATCAGCAATAGTGCTGTATTTGGTGCATGGATATGTAAAGAGCATCACATCTGTGTCGCGTTCACCTACCAATTTTTGTGAGATGTCGATTTTAATCACCTCCGTTCCCGGAAAATTCTTTTGCTGTACTTTGCAGCAAGCAGGATCAATTTCGTAGGACCGGTTAATTTTTATCCCGGCCTGCTCGATGCCTATGTTCATAAGTCCGGCGCCTGAAAAATAGCTCTCTGTCTGGATATTTATCATTACTCCTCGATTTTAATACCAGACTCCTGTAACTTCAATAAAATAGCCTCGCGCTCTGTTTCAAGAGGTCTCAGTAAAATGGTCATTATCTCAATGAACATAGAGTCGTTTACAGACAGTTTTACCTCATCCTCTTTCTCCTTTGGCTCTCTACCTAAAATCTTATCAATGTTCGGGTAGTGGTAATTTTGGAATAACTTTTTGTATGACTCTGACGGATCAAAAAACACCAGATCACCATCGTGGTTAGTGGTCGCTTTTCTCTCTTTGTGTTTTTCAACTTTAAATGTCAGATCAATAGACATTACTTTGTCGCGTAGAACAGCCTCAATCTGGCTGCTGATTTTCCTGATACGATCCTCGACCTGTTTCAACTTAGTGACCGTCTGTTCTAATTCTTTAATGTTCATATTTTTTCGCTGTTACTTGTTTTTACTGCCAAATCCCCGCTGTGATATTCAGCGAGGCGGCAGACTCCATCGGAGTAACAGCGACGAGAGCCGCTGTGAGTTTTATTAAACCTGTGGTTCGATTGAGTACCATTCTACCTCATCCCAGAAAGTTTGCAGCCATGCGAGCGCTTTTTCTCGTGTTGAAAACCCCTCCTGTTTCTGGCACCCAGGCACCTGCTTTTTGTAGTATAAAACTAAGTATAACATTGTCGTGAGATTTTTAGTTAAACTCTTGGTCGAAATATTCAACATAACTGGAAGATCGAGGTAACAGCATCTCGTCAGCAGCCCCGTTAAGATCATGGGCGAATGTGGATTTTAAAGCCCGCGTTTGTTTCTCCTCTCCATCTACATTTTTTACAACATAAAGGTAGAACCCAGCCAACGCGCAAAGCGCCTCATCGCCTTTATGGTCCTGAAAATTCATAAGGTTAAATACCCAATCGGATTGCTCCAAGTTGTCAGAAAACACGTTTCTGGTCGCCAGAAAATCAAATGCCTTGTTTGCTCTTGGTGTGCTCATAGTCGCTGTTTTTAATTGTTTACCTGACAAATATAAATAGTTTATTTATAATTTATACATAAATTCTGAAATATTTTTAAAAATCCAGCATTTACGATATTCTCAGAGGCAAAAATTTTTCTATTGCCTGCTGAAATTCTACCAAAGATCGAACAACATAGTAATGAAACCCCAATAATTTGACCTGCTGCTCAAAATCCTTTTGCTTATCGGACTGCCTACCGGTTGCGTCCTTTACCTCAACAAAAACCACATATCCCGGTAAAACCACTATAAGGTCAGACGCTCCAGCCATGAGCCCGGTAGATTTTTTGAACATAAGCTCCATCATGTCCTTACCCTCATTTGGCACCGAAAAAATTACGCAGCGCGGCGTATGAATTTTCAGGCAGTGGTTATTACGAAAATACTCTACGATCTCGTGCTGTATTTTGCTTTCGGCTTTTGATTTTTCCATCAGTCTTGAAGTGTGAAATTAACAACCTTTTTATTTTGCTCCTGCTCTTGATTGCGGAGGCGTTTCTGTTCCTGTCTCCAGCTCCATTTATAACCGGCAATCGTGGCGAACTCTTTTAAAAAGTCGTCGTCATGCTGCCGAACCAGAGACCAGACGTATTTATGAGAAAAACGTTTACTCTGCTGCAGGTCCCAAAGTTGTTGCGCGGTGAGCTCCTCCGTTTTTATGCCTACCAGGTAGTCCGGTAATTTCGATTTGATCTCAACCATTTTGCCGGTTAACATCTCAGTTTCCTTGCGCTCAAATTCGTACCCGCAGTGCTTACATTTCATTACAGATGCCGGTAGCATCGCCTCACATTGCGGACAGTCTTTTGTCGGTGGAGCTTTCTCTTTGTCTTTTTTCTTTTTGACATCCAGCGACCAGTCGCGCGGCTCCTCCCAGAGTCCGTGCTCATCATGGTTCATACCAAAATCCAGCACGCCGAAATACGATTTACCCTCACAGGTCCGGGAGCCACGTCCGCACATCTGTAGCCAGAGAGGTAGAGATTTTGTCGCCCGGTTCACGATCACCCAGCGGATAGTCGGCTCATCGTACCCGGTTGTGAGGATACCGCAGTTATTCAGCACCGGAACCAGTCCAGCTTTGAACGCTGCAAGTATCCGGCGGCGCTCCTCTTTTGGCGTTTTGCTGGTCACGACCTCCGACTGAATGCCTCGGCTTAAAAAATCCTGGTGCATCTGTTCCGCGTGCTCAATGTTCACGTTAAAAACGATTGTTTTCTCACCGCCGCACCGCTTCACCCACTCGTCCACTACACCGGTGTACATTTTTCGTTTATTGAAGTGATTGTACAGTGAGTCGTCGGTGTACTCGCCGCCCTTCACCTTCAAATCGCTAAGGTCCTCCTGCATCTGGAATGCTTTACACGGAGCGAGGTAACCCTGGCTAATCAAAATCGGAATATTGACCAGGTTGACGATGCGGTGGTAATATGTGGGAATGTGTTTACCGACCGGTGTGGCCGTGGCTCCTATCACCTTTACACTCGGATACAGGTCCATGACCTTAGTAAAATTCCCCTTGTGGCACTCGTCGATTACGATCAGGCCAGGTACATAGCCGAGTAGCAAACGACGTTTAACCGTCTCCACCATTCCGACAGTGACCAGCGCCGCCGGGTTAAATTGATCCTTTTTTGACTTTGCATCGAGGCATTGCACCATTACGCCGATGCGGTTCAGCGCTTCAAACGTCTGCAGGAATAGCTCAATACGATCAGTCAGGAGTAACACCTGGGTACCGCGCTCGGCAGTTCGCCGGACGATTTCGGAAAATACAACCGTCTTGCCTCAGCCAGCGCCCGTAGGGAGGCAAAGAATCTGACGAACAGAACTCTTAAATCCATCGCTTAGGGCGCTGATACTGTTAATTTGATAGTCTCTTAATTCAATCATTTTGAAAGTCTGTTTTTCATGTGTTTTATGTTCAAAATAGTAGATTTATCACGTTCCTTAAATCGACCATTTTCAAAGGCATGGTTAATATTCTCCTTATTCGTAGCCCATTCCAAATTATCCACACGATTGTTGGTTTTGTCGCAATCAATGTGGTTAACTGTTTTTTTGTTTTCAGGGTTTTCTATCCAAGACTCAGCGACAATTCTATGTATGCTTCTGGTTATTTTTTTTGACTTGACCGAAAGGTAAACTTTAAGATACCCTTTGCCATTAGGATTACCTTTTAGTATCGTCTCAGAGAAATGAGCAACTCTCCCGTCTTTGTAAATAGTTTCTCCTTTTTTTCGTCTAATACGACCTAAATTACTGACCTCATAAAGGCCATCAAATCCTACAGCATCTATCCATTTTTCTTGTTCCATAAATATTTTTTTGCTAATATAGGTAAAATGGTGAAACGGTAAAACTAAAACGGAACAGACGAAAAATCGGGCTCGTCATGTTTTATCACTTTGAAATCTACAGGACCCTTACGAGTCATGCGGTAGATTATGGATTTTTTAATGTTTTCGCTGTTTTTAATTTTCTGGATGTTATCGATGGTATAACCTTTTGACTCATCTATCCGGTCAATGTGATAGGAGTCAGCTCCGCGACCGCATCCGTTGAGGTAGTCGGTTTTGATGCAGAACTCGGAGAACTGCTCAAAGGTCAGATCGCACGGAATATTACGCCGTTTTGCGTTGCTCTTATGGTTGTGGTAGCTGGCACGCACAGGATTTTTGGCCCGGTATTTTCGGGAGACACATTTACAGCAGAAACGGCCTTTTTTCTGCTGATTCCGGCAGTGTGGAGTCGCGCACTTCATAACTAAAATGGTAACTCATCTGCGGGGTTTACGTTTTCCAAAACAGGCGGCGGCGGTGAGTCTGATTTTAGTCGCACGACATGGTACACGCGTTGTGCTATCCCGTTCTTTTTTCTGATCTCGGTTTTACCGAGGACCTTTGCCAGCTCCAACCCAAACCGGCGGGAGTTCATAATACGCTGTTTTGATGAGCTCTCGATATAATCCTTTATCTCAGTTGACATGAGGTACTCTGTAAAGCCAGCATGACCGGCACCGGCCTTAAAAAACTGCATGATAAGCTCTCTCTCAAACGGTATGCTTTCAAACTCCTCAGACATAGTGGTTAGTCCGCTCATCTCCTCTTTGGTCAGGTGCCACTCCTCGCCGCTCTCGTATGCGCGAACAAGCTCCATGAATAACTCGTCTTTATCTACCCCGTTGTATGCCTCGTGATCTATCGAAATAATGTTCACCGGCAGTACCCTGGTGTTACCGGTTGGGTCGTTGATTACCGACCGATCGTTTGAAGTCCCGCAAAGTACGGCAAGCCTCCTAAAGTCCTCGTTATTTCGAGCGTATGGTGCCCGGAGTGAAAACGTGTGTTTACTGGTCAGCTCTTTGAACCGCTTTTCGTCGTTCTTTGATTTACCGCCCAGCTCATCGTCCATGAGTACGAGCTTTTGTGTCATTAACAGCTCATCGTCCTTACCTGCATCCAGACGAGACTCACCGTAGTATTTACCGATGCCTATTTTTTTCGGTAGCAACCTCCTGAAAAATTCTGTCTTACCGGTATGCTGACCGCCAACCAGAGCGAGGACCAATCGAACCACGTGGCCGTCGTATGCTGCAATAATTGAGATAAGCCATTTACGGATAAAAACCGGAGCCATCTCCGTGTCGGTGTTGATTGATTTAATGATCGCGTCAATGTTGCCAGTCGTGTTGCGGTGCCGGTTGGCATCAATGTACTCAGTTATCGGGTTAAATTCCGGGATGAGGTCGGAGAAAATAATCGACTCTACCAGGTCCTTTGTGATCTCTTTAGTATTGAACACCATTCGTGCCCGTAGATAAATCGTATTGAGCCTTGCCCGGTTCACTTCAATGTCTCCGGGTGCCTCCTCGATCATTTTTGTAACCTGGTTGATCCGCACCGGGTGGTTCTGGTTGATCCACTCAATGAGCGACGTAATGAGCTGATCCGGGTCCTTTGAGACGGTCGTCAGGTTGATGTCGTCCCTCTCGTAGACTTGCGCGGCAATCTCTTTGGCATCATTCGGGTCAAGGCCGTTTATCTGCACGAGCTGACTTTCTACCGCCTCCTGTGATCTGCCTGATTTTTTACCCATCGCGGCAACCTGCACAGCCTTTGAGTTGGTTTTCGGCATGGTCACCCCGGCATATTTCAACAGGTAATAAAACGTACCGACTGACGTACCAGACTTACCAGCGCCAGCTATACATCGGTCGTATTGCTTGTCGCACTGCTGCGAATTGTATTTTTCAGATGTGCTACAGAGCTGGTGAAAATATTGACGGCCATCCTCACCAAAACCGGACGCAATGGCAAACCCCAAACGCAGGTAGGTATCGTAATCCGGCGCAATATTGATGCGTGCACTCACAACCTGTGCGATCATCTCCTCAACCTGGTTGGACGGCAAAATTACCGGCAGCGTGGCAATGCGTTTAGGTTTTTCCGATTTGGTTTTTGACTGTCGCGACCGGGAATTTACAAACACCTCCGGGTCATACGTAACATACCGCAACGAGGCAACATTTTTCGGCGCAGGGTCCACCGATATGCCGTATGTTGCAAAGTAGTAGTTTTCCAGCCACCGGTAAGACTCTTTGTGTTTGTCCGGGTTGACCTTTACGACAATAGCAATACCATTACCGGAAACGGATTTAAAGAGGGCAAACGTGTACGGGTCGCTCAGTAGAGAGCTGCGGTCATTAAACTGGTCAATATCCACGCAAATAAAGCCCGAGTGACTTACCAGCTTGTCCTCCTTACGTTCTTTGAACACGCCGCCCATTGTTACACTGGGCAGGCTTTTTTTGAGGAGGTCTCGCTTTTTTTTGTCCTTTTCGAGCCGTATTTTTTCGACCAATTCCCGCCACTCTCCGTACTTAATACCGTTGAGAAAATCCTCAACGGTAATAACTTTAGAGCATAGATGTGGCTTGCCCTTCTCAGGCAGAGATGAAAAGTAAGCTATTTTCATCCGATCTTAAAAAGGTAAATCGTCGTCTCCTTCTGCTACAAATGTCTCAGCGTTGTTGGCGGTTTTACCTGTGCCTCCGAGTGGTTCGACTTTCCAAGCGTCGAGTGAATTAAAATAACGCACCTGTCCGTCTTTCGGATTGGTCCATTCGCGGCCTCTTAGAAAAAAAGTAACCTCAACATTATCACCGGCTTTAAATTTATCCAATAAATCGCATCGATCCTGAACCGCTTGAAATTGGATAGTTTGCGCGTACTGCCCAGAGGCATCCACCACCACAAATTCTCTCTTTTTAAATGAGTCCGATACCTGTTGAGTAGGGCTAATTACTTTCAATTCTCCTTTTAATGTGTACATGGGTTTTACAGTTTAATGAGTTCTAAAATTTGCTTTGACGTTGTGTCGTCGCTGAGTGCGAGCGTGCATTTACGATAAAAGTCAGAAATGGACAACTTAATGTCTCTCTCTTTGCTGATCTCTTTCAGTTTCTTTTTGAAATTAGTCCGCTCCGTTTTCGTAAGACGCACACCGGCCATCATTTGCGGTGATTCTCCTGCCATAATTTTGATTAAATGATTAATACTATGGAGCGAGGGCCGGACCCTGTAGGTGCAAAAGCCCGTCACCGGCCCTCTATCTCCAAACACGACAAATGTAAGAATAAAATATTTATAAAAAAATTATTTATTATAAATAAATTATTTATATTTGTACACGAAACAAATACACCTATTATGAGTAATGAATTAATGACCCCTTATAATCTGATCTCTCAGGCTATTGAAAAGGGGACAACCATCGAAACGATGGAAAAACTTTTCGACCTCAACGAACGCTGGGAGAAAAAAGAAGCAGCTAAAGCGTTCAAACAGGCAATGGTAGATTTTCAGGCAAAAAAACCTAAGCTCGTAAAAGAAAGTAAGGTGGACTATGCGCTCCAGGGAGGAGGACGGGTTAACTACGTTTACAACTCTTTGCCGAACATTCAGGCGCAGGTAGACCCAATCCTCAGCGAGGTAGGGTTGTCTTACCGCTGGGAACAGCAACCAGAGGGGGATAAATTCAAGGTTACCTGTATCGTTTCTCACGTTGGAGGCCACGAGGAGCAGACGTTTATCGTAGCACCTGCAGACGTGAGCGGCAAAAAAAATGCAATCCAGAGTATCGGGTCCTCGATCAGCTACCTGAAACGCTACACACTTGAAGGCGCTCTCGGCCTTTCGTCTGACAAGGACGACGACGGTAAAGCGACTGGAGAGCCTAAAAGCGATCAGCCAGCAGCACAACCGACGAAGGGTAAACAACCGCTCACACCGGAATCTCCTCAATGGTCAGAGGCAGTGAAAACAATGACTGCGAGCCCTGCGAAACTGAAAGCAATCAAAAAACATTACGAGCTATCCGAGGAGCACGAAAAAATGTTGATTGAACAATCAAAACCTGTCACCAATGCAAATGCCTAATAGCGGACTCGCCGTAGATGGAGCGTGCAGCGGTAATCCCGGGCCGTCAAAATATCGCGGCGTTGACATTTACACCGGAGACATTGTGTTTAGCTCGCAAATCGGCTACGCCACAAACAATATTTGCGAATTTGTGGCGCTGTGCCACGCTATCGGGTACGCCATGCAGAACGGGCACACTCAGATTTATTGCGACTCAGTAACGGCAATGGCCTGGTTAAAGGACAAAAAAGTAAATTCAAAACTCGTGGTGCATGAAAAAACCAAAAAAGCCCACGAGCTTGTACGTCGATCACTCGAATTTCTCAAAACAGTTGAGGTAGAGCACGACGGCATAGATTTAGTTATTAACGACTCCATCGCTGTATCAAAATGGCATACGGCAGAATGGGGAGAAATTTCAGCAGATTATGGAAACAAAAAGTAAACTCACCAAAGCAGACGCTAAAGGTATTAGCCTACGATTTAAAGCTCGCGGCTCCGGCTACGAGATTATGACTCGCGGCAGAGGTAAAGACGATTATTTCGGCGAAACTGCCAAAGAATTTATGAGCATGTGGATACTGGAGCAGCCGGAATTTTTTAACCGAAAAATTAACGAGTTCTCGTCTAAGCACACCCGCAAAGGCAACGCAGTGGAGGCCGACTCAATCCGGTTCATCAGCAAAATGAAGTATAACGGAGGTCTCGTGCTGCCGAATGATGAGCATTTCGCTGATAGCCACAAAACAGGGACACCGGACATTATCCTGGACGATCACACAGCCGACAATAAGGCGAGCTGGACCGCTGCATCGTTTCCGTTCTTTGACAAAATTCTGGATAAGCGTTACGAATTTCAGGGACAGGTATACATGGACCTGACCGGCAAGGACAAACACATCGTATACTACACGCTTATGGATACGCCTCACGCGCTCATCATGCAGGAGACGTACAATATTGCAAAGCAACTCGGGTTTGCTCACGACGACGACGAAGTGGAGGACATTTTCAAAGAAACACAGGCACGGTTGACCTACGGCGACATCCCAGACGAGATGAAAATCCGCGCGTTTGAGGTGCAACGCAGTAAAGAGTACATCGAGGGTATTCACGAGCGTGTAGAAAAGGGCAGAGAGTGGATTTACGAAACTCTATTAACTTTATGCCAGTGAAAAAACGGATAAAGCTCGCCATTATAACCGCTGTCTGGAAACGACCGGAGATATTTGAAATGTTCGCGCAGGGCATCCACGCCCTCGCGCCTACATTTGAGCGGTTAAACATCGATTACCAGGTGTTTGTCGCTGGCAGTGAAGGTAAAGACTCAAAAGAAATGGTTTTGAAACACGGGTTTCATTACAGCGAGGCTCCAAACCAGCCGCTCGCCGCAAAGGTTAACGCGCCGCTGCACTGGGCTAAACACTGGGGCGCTGATTACGTGCTCTGTGTCGGTTCTGACGACATACTATCGCCGGAGCTCATCGAAATTTACATCAGCGCCATGCGTCGCCGTGCTGACTTTATCGGCGTGACCGATTTTTATTTTTACGACACTGTTACTAAAAAAGCAGCATACTGGGGCGGCTATCGTGAGCCGTTTCGTAGGGGCGTGACCTGTGGAGCTGGCCGGGTGATCTCTAAAAGGCTGCTCGACCTGTGGCAGTGGAAAATATGGGAAACCAGGCACAACTCGGTACTGGATAACTCAATCGACGAGAAGCTAAGAGCGATTGAGCACCGGTCCTGTGTTTTCGCAATGAAAGATTACGGAGTCATGGCGGTTGATGTCAAGTCTTCCACCAATATGACCCCTTTTAAACTCTGGGATAATACCCAGTACGTCGAAGCAAAAACCCTAACCCAAAAATTTAAAATGCTATGTGCGGAATCAGCGTAGTAATCACCCCGGAGGAGTTCGGGTATGACGGTCAGCTCGCCAAAATGAGCAAAGCGATTGAGTCGCGCGGAATGAGAGGCACACACACTGTAGAATTGGCGCAAAACATATACGCACGGTTTGAATGGTTGCCAGTGTCACCGGATAATCAACCTCAGCCCTATAAAAATATGCTGTTTAATGGGTTCATCTCAAACTACAGAGAGTTGGCAGCAAAATACGACATTGATTTGCGTAGTGACAGTGACACAGAGTTACTGGGCTCGTTTCTTTACAAATTCGGGCTCGAAAAACTGGACGAGTTAAACGGCTTTTTCGCCGTAGTGTGGTACGATCACAAAAAAAAACAGCTCCACCGGTTCACCGATCGGTACGGTATCAAACAGCTCTATGAGTACACACACGAGGGTACTACTTACATTTGCTCTGAGGTTAAAGGCATCCTGGCTGTGTTCCCTGACCTACCCCTCAAACCTGCTGCGGTCGCCGACTGGAAACACTCTCTCGGTGTAATGACAAATGATACGATTTACGAAGGCATCCGCAGAGTTGAGTCGTTACCGTTTGACTGCTACCGGGATGAAATCAATATAGATTACACCTCAGCAAAGCTCCAGCTCAAAAAATTACTGGAGCAGTCGTTCAGACGCAACCAGACAAAGCATAAAACAGCCTGCTACCTCTCCGGTGGTGTAGATAGCGGTATCCTCGCAGCGAATCTACCGGATATTTGCCTGAGCATGGACTACCAGGAAAAGGATTACAGCGAGGCCGAGCTCTTTAAAGTAAATTCTCACGGCCAGCACTTCACCCGCGTGCATAATTCAGATTTAAAAGCTGTGTACATCCCTCGCGCACTGGATGCGCTGGACGACCTGAAAGTGGGATCATGCTATACCAATTATGCGCTGGCAGAAATGGCAAAACAGCTCGGTTGCCGGGTGGTTTATTCCGGCGCGGGTTCCGATGAGCTTTTTTCCGGTTATACTCACCGGTATAACCGCGAGATTGAGGAGGTAATTAAACGCACCTCTCACCCTAAATCTGACTACGCTACTGTGTGGCACAAGCAATACGACTGGCTTTACCTGCGTGGCATACTCGTAGTGGAGGACCGCATGGCCGGAGCGCACACACTGGAGACTCGGTACCCTTTCCTGGATAACGACCTGGTGGATTTTGTTCTCTCCCTACCGGAAGAATTCAGGAGAGAGAAACGGATTTTAAAGGATGTAGCCATCGAGGAGCACTGGCTCAAACCTGCTGTAGCGTATGCAAAAAAACGCGGATTTTCAAATCCAGTAACAAACGAGGAGTGGGTCGAGCTGGCCCTCGCCCATAAAACCCAGAAATAATGGATATTTACGACCCAAATTCACGCCATGACCCGAGCAATAAAATCCACGAAACAGCTATTATCCACGATTGCGTCACTCTCGGCAAGGGTAATACGATTGGTCCCTATACAGTTATCGGAGGCAACGGAGAGATTAGAGGCAAGATTCCCGCCGACTTCAAGGGGACAGTGCAGATAGGCGATAATAACGTAATCAGTGAAATGGTGACCATTCAGCGCCCATTTGATGAAGGTAAAAAGACGGTGATCGGGTCCGATAACCTCATCATGGCGCACTCACATGTAGGCCATGACGTTGTAATCGGCAACGGCTGCGAAATTTGCACCGGTACAATTCTCGGCGGTTATGTGCAGGTAGGCGACGGAGCCAAAATAAAGCTCGGCGTAACGGTTCGCAACCGTAAAAAAGTCGGTAAAAATTCACTGGTAGGCATGGGTGCTGTGGTCGTAAAAGATGTGGAGGATCAGCAGACAGTAGTAGGCAACCCGGCAAAACCCCTGAGCAAATGAAAGCGCAAAGAACCCGATTAACCAAAATGGAACGCGACGCAGTAAATCTCACAGTAAAACTATGGAACACTCTACATGCACTGCCAAAAATGCACCCGGCAGACCTTCAAGAGCATGCACGAGATATACACAATATCCAGAACAGGATTATGAGTCGGCCAGAGTTTAAGATAGCCAACAAAAAGCACGGCAAATGAAAAAAGTATCAATCATTATCAACTACTCAGAGGATCGCGGCTGGCTGCACGAGGCTATAGCGTCCGCTCATGCACAGGATTACCCCAATGTTGAGGTGATCGTGGAGTATGGACCAGATAAAAATGCCTCAGAGAACGCAAATAACGGTATCGCCAGGTGTACCGGTGATTACATTAAATACCTCAGCGAGGACGATTTTCTGCCCCCTGACTGCGTGAGCCGGTCGGTTGAGACGCTGGAGGCAACCGGTGCAGACTTTATTTATGGTTGCGCGTACAACTTTCGGGATATTGAGGGTAGTCGCAAAGTGACAGAGATCGTACCGGTTAATCAGCAAGTAACATTAAAGGATTTTCGTTACCGTAACCCGTTGCACGGCGGCACACTCATGTACACCAAGGAGGCTCTGGAGTTCGTTCGTGAGTCGCGCGGGTTCATATTTGACCAATCTCTCGAGGATGCTCAGGAAACTGACCTAAATATGTGGTTACTGAGCCATGACCGCCGCACCGAATTTTGCCCGCACTTTCTGTACTGGTACCGATACCACGATAAACAAACCTCAACCGGACGGGGTATTAACCAGGTCAAGCGCGCAGACCGCATAAACGCCGTAATCCGGCGGTATTTTCCAGCCTGAAAACCGCGTCGTTACTGGTTTGTTAAAATTTAAACGTAATTTATTTATAAATTATATATAAAACTATAAATAAATGTCTTAACTTTGGTTCATCCAAGAGCAATAAAGCTGGCGGGTTAAAAACTTCCAATATGACAACATTAAACGCTTACACAATCACATGGGCGATTATCACACCGGTAAACAACAAACCGACAAAAGCCGATCTAAAATTGATTAACAAATCACACGCAAATGGTGGTTACTCAATTGCGCAAACCGAAATTATCAGACACTTTGCCTCAAAAGAGGCTGCAGTAGCCGCAGTAAAGAAAATCTCAGGTCTTTCTAAGCCGCACAAAGTAACCTTCATTACTGACAAACAATTTGGCAACTGCCAATACTACGAGCCATTCGTGACTGTAGCAACAAAAAAACAATTGATTGAAACAATGGTAGTAATCTAATTTTCTGAGTTCCTGGAAGTCTCAGGAACACCGCCCCGGCTCATTTATGAGTCCGGGGATTTGGTGGTAAAAAGAAGCACTATGAACAACTGGAGAGACTTTATGCCGGATCGTCAGGACGATGAGCCGGAAGTATGGACCGAAGAGGATCAGGACGAACTCGACGATTATAACCAGTCCAAAGAGGACGAAGCAATGGAGGACGATGAGTAACACATACAGCGAATTACCCAAAGAGACCCGGGACCGGATCACCGATGAGTCGGTGATCGCCCAGGCAGATCTCCTTACTGCAGGAGAAAAAGCAGGACCGAAATTTTTAAAGCTATTCTGCGACATGCGGGAGCGCGAGGAGGTCCTGAAAATGCAGGTAGAACAACTCAAAAAACAAATCAGAAAATGATGCAGGCAGGCAGTACGGTTATTGCACAAAAAGAAATTCGATCATTCCGAAATGGTGATAACGGGTTTATTCGTAGAGGTCAGTCATGTGTAATGAAAGAGATAGGAAAAGAGACCTACATCGTTGAGTACGATTTTGAAAAGGAGGGAGACTATGTAAGCCCATTCACCGGCAAGCATTATATAGTCCCCTATGTTTATAAAATGATATTTGAACTTCCACTCAGCGACATTGATTTGTTTATTTTAAAACCTCAGCCATGATAATTTACTACGCTGCTGTAGATTACCTGAAAGATTACGGACTTATCTACATCGGGTTTGCTGCAGGTATTGTGATCGGTTACTTAATACTGAATTGATGAAAAAATTTAAAGAAAATCTCGGCTTTTGGATACTCACGTTTTCAGTAGTATTTGTACTGACCATGTGGACGGTAGGAGCCGTAATAATGACACCATGAAAATAAATCTAATTTCAAAAAAGGAGCAGGAACAGCTCGATAAAATACGTGAGCTTTACTGGTGGTTCCGCATCCGCACAAATTATAACTCGCATTGCGGAGTAGTTACTGCTGAGGAGGCGGCTCACTGCATGCGCGTAATGTCAAAGGGTGTGCAGCATGGGATCAGGCGCTAAAGCAAAAAAGCAGACCAGCAATAATGAGTACATCACCGGCACCCTCCGGCTGGCTCCTAATCGTAAATTTTACTCAGAGGGCGTGGAGTTTGAGGTCACCGGCACGCACTACGATGGCCGAATTTACTTTTGTGACGTAAAAAACCTCAACACAGGGATAAGTAAGCAAGTGAACTGGGACAAGCTGTACGCTATTCTGGAGCAGATACACCGGTCTACACAAGGGGGGGGTAGAAAACTTCCTAAAATCGACGCTCCAGAAAACACACAGGCAAAACTATTTTAAATATGAAATTCAAAAAAGAGTACGTGAATCCAGAATCAGTTTGTGTAAACATGATGGGTATAGCACTACCAGAGCATATTACCATAAATCCAAACCTAACAAAGAAAACAGGCGCTCAATACGAGATAATTCGAGGTAGTTCACACGACGGAACACTGTTATTTACCTGTCAATTGCTGGCCAAATGTATGGAGCCGGTGGTAAATAAAAAATCCTACTGGAAGGGTCAGAACCTTGAAGGAGTAAAGGACGTTAAATACGAAATAGGCGTTATTTCAATGGCTACAGTTTTCGGACGCGTGAAAGTCCCTGCAGGTGAAATAAACGGCGAACGTCAGCGAGTTAGAATGGCGGTAAAATGCACCCTCATCTATTAGTCGTTGAACTTCTCAATATTCGAGAGCTCTCGTTTCATCTTAAAAGTAAACGATTTTCTTTTTACTACTCGCGGCTGCAGTTCCGTAGATATTCGGATCAGCCTAACGTCGCGGTATTTTTCAAAGTTGTACACGTTGTAATCACTCACCATTACCATGTTAGCGAACAGGTCATCCATGAGTACATCCATGATCTGTTCGGACGATACCAGGTTAATAGTGAGATCGTACTCTAGGTCTCCTCTGTCCATAATCTGCAATGAACTCTGCTCATTGTCGTTCAACATAAGACGGTCAAGTTCAATCGGGTTGCCTGATAATTTTAGCGATCCCGGAAGCCTAACCTGTTGTTTCCAGTATGGAGGTGTTTTTACCAGCGAACTTACTTGTTCTAAATTCGTGTAATCATTACCATGCCTCAACTTTCCAACTTTACGAGTTTCTATACGTACAGTTCCGTTAGCAGTCTTGTCTGTGTATTTCATCAATCGAAAACAAACAGAGTATTTTTCTTGAACCATAGCCCCAGCCGAGTTATAATTTCTAATAACAGCGCTAAACTCCTGGTACCTCTGAAACGAAAGCCAAATTTTATAAGCATCAAAACGATAGCCGTAAGTATTTACTCCATTAAATAGTTCCCCAAACGTATTGTCGGTGACTTCACTCTCTATTCCATCGACTATAATAAATACCTTATGTGATCCTCCGGTTACTGAATTCTGAAACAGAGTGAAAAAGTCGTTTTTATATTTATCCTGTCCAATCTCATCAGTGAGCAATTTCAAGCAAGGGATGCACTGAACCTTACAGGTGCAAAAGTCTTGGTCTGTTTCAGTTAATGCACGACGAAGAGTCGGTATAAATGTCCTCTTTGTGGAGTAGTGCCGTTGATTTTGGGTCGTCGTTGACCCGTTCCATAGTCTTACCATTATCTTTCCTCTAAAAAATGAGTATAAATGTCATACGGCTGAGTTGGATCCACCGAATCCTCATCTATAGCCGACTCTATAATTACTTTGTCTCCTGGCCCATCAAAAGTTAATTTCACGCGCGTTTCTCCATCGATAGGCTTTAATAAGTTACCTGGATAATCCCATAATACCCTTGAATGTAAACGACAAAATTCGTCGATAGATCCTGATACGCCCATTACGTGCTCGGCTAAAATTTTTGTTGAATCGAGGGAGCTAATACTTGATTCGGTAATGGTAGTCTCTATAGTCATTTTTTCACCGATATAGATGTCGTCAACATAGTTACCGTCCTTATCTTTTAATTTGGTGGTAGCGGAATATGCGAATAGCGCAGACGGTTGAGCGTTAAAGTCTTTCACGTTACACTCTGTAGAATATAACCCATAGTCAGTACTTACTCCGTTCTTCTCAACTTTAACAAGTAGTCTAACGAAAATATCCCAGTCGCCAGTATTATCATAATTTGAGGTTCTATAATTCAAATTATTTTGCTCCTCAGTAGAGTTGTAAAATTCAACCGGGACGTTTGGATTAGCTTTCCATTGCTGCCACGGAATAATAAAAGGCCACCCAACTGTCCACAATTGCGTTGCGTCAAAAGCTACCGGTTTTTGCGATGTAACAAACCAGTAACTTTGATCTGATCCTGGTTTTATTTTAAAATCACGATTTCCTGAATTGTTCACAAGCTGATAATAAGCGCTACCAATAGGAAACTGTACTACAGAACCCATATCTATGTCAAAATTATCTAAAATGAATTCGGCTCCAGTTGTCTGATTTCGAGAAATTATTTGCCCCGATATTGACTTGATATTTGTTATAGGTCTTGCCGATAATGATTGAGTCTCTTTCGTTAGATAGAATTGAAACGAACACAAATGTAGCCTGTTTACCCATGTGTTCACATCGGACGTTTTTACACCTGTGCTCCGATAATCTTTCTCACTCGTGTATAAATTACAATTGTTGCCCGTAATTAAGCCAGTTATGTCTGTGTTTTTTGTCATGGTCCGGCAATCGAGCCATACGATCATACGGTCAGAGTCCAGAGCTGAGAGAGAATCGTCCGCAACTCCTACCCCGATGAAAATTTTTGTACCGTTATCAATCAACGCCTGCTGTGCCGCATCGAAAACTAAATCCCACTCTAGATCGAGGAGGGTAGCTGTGCCGTTGATTGCTACCACGAGGTTCTGAATTACCGTAGAGTCAACCGATGCCGCTCCCTCCGTCTGCTCTTTGGAGTCGAAAATACGAATAGTATCCCACGACGCTGTATTGATATTGGAGTACTCTGTATCGGTTGCCAGTTTCGCAAAGTATAGGATAATTTTCTGACCGGCTGCAAAGATGCCTGAGAACTTCTCAATCTGAGCTACGCAGTGAGTTGTTACTGTCGCCTCTGGGGTAGTGAGAACTTCGGACCCATTTGTATACGATACAGTTCCGCTCTTAGCATAATTTACGCCGCCATTTGCGAAGCTCTTACCGACAAATCCCACCGAACCGTTAACGTAGTTGGCCGGTGTACCGTCGGTGAAAACCCGGAGCTCGTTGGGGTCGTTCGCAGAAGTGCCGAGACGGTACTCGCATTGCAAACGGAATGAATTAGGAAACGTAAAAACATACGGTACCGTCTGAGTATCAAAATTGGTGCCCCAGTCAACCTTCCAGAACTCCTGCCGGAACTCAAACTCCAGAGTAAACGAAAACGTGTACCCATCTGCGGCCACACCGTCGTACTTTATGCGAGGGTCTGCGTATATGGATGAGGAAGTCATAGTGGAGGTCATAGGCGTGAGCGATCCGGTGATACCGTCACAGTAAAACGCTTGTTGCTGTCCGTCCAACCACGAGGCGTACGGGTCCGGTGACGCGGTTGTAAGGGATGGGCTGCCTGTAATGTTTGCCACTACCCCATATTTGAACACGCATGAAGTTGGTACTGTGGCATTATAAACCTCCAAATCATTGTACGATGTACCGCTAACTAGGTTAAGAGGCGCTCCAGCAAAGTCAGTGCCGGATATGGTCATAACTCCGGCAGATAGAGCCGTGATCGTACCGGTATCTGAGTTGGCTCCCCGCACTACTTTAATTGTATCGCCGATTTTAAAACCTTCCGGAGCCCACGATAAATACGGATGTGTCAAAAAGCTATTACCGCCGCTAGTGGTGAACAGAATTTCGGTAGTAGCATCCGCGAGAACGCTTGTTTTTACCTCAAATTCTGAGATAAATTTCAGTTTCTCGATAATGTTAGCCTTCAAATATGGTACAAAGTCACCGAGATTTGCGGAAAACGTAGACCCGTTAATGGGCTCACAGTAAAATTTACGACTGAGTATAGCGATCTGGTTCATTTTCTAGATAGTTTTTTTTTCATGTGTAGCAGAAACTTTTTAGCGTCGGAGGTTCTTCCTTCGGCTATAAGTGCGTCAAAGGTAGCTGTAATACTGTTCGCTGCCCTGATCGTTTTTTCGTCTGCATTCTGCAGCATCTCTTTTATCTGGCCTTTTTTAAAACTCATATCTCCTCCTCAGTTATATTAGTATCGTACGGCTCCTGCAATTCAATGTTAACAGTTGCTTTATGTTTTGCTTCAATCCAGTTTATGAAAGTAAATTTAGCGTTGTTTCCGCTTAATGCAAAAAAAGGATTTGTTTTGGTCTGAATGTATTTTTCATAAGCCCAGCGCATCTGTAACTGCTCAATTATTCTCCATTGCCCTGCGAATCCATTAATATCTGCTGGAGACTCTCCAAAATACCAATTCAAGTATAAGGCTTTGGCTCCTATATATTCCTTAAAGTTTTGCGGGATGCGGCGCACTCCATCTGGAGCTCCTGACGGCACCATATAGATTACTTTAGGTATAGCGTAAGCGTTGTCCTCAATCTTTAAACATCCTGCACGGCTAGATAACGCCATAGAAAGTGGAGTTTGTGAAATTATTTCACTCACCTGGGAGGATATGTCTACACCAGAGGCATTAAGTTCTGAATTGAATTGGTTTATTAGATCCACCACGTCCCCCACAAACCCGTCAAACTCCGCAGAAATATTGCTGAACAGGTCCCAAAGATTGTCGAACGGTTTTTTACGCACGCACATAGCCCATGGTATCTCAATCTCCTGGATACCTTCGAGGGTGTTCATTTTCACGTCGAGCTCGTTTATCAAATCCCGGTGCACCTCGTGAGTATCCCCGTTCTTTTCAGTGAGAGTATGCGCGTCAGTCTCATCGTATGCGAAATTTACAATAACCGTAGATTTTAACCGGTCGGTATCGTCCCGATATGACCCGTTAGAGTACTGAGCTACTGTTTTGATGAGCACAGGCTCCGGAGTGTACGTCGGTGAAGAACTCCAGAATGGGTCTAGGCGGTTGCGCAGATGCACTACACCGTCTCGGACCTCGTGGCGCATATTACCGATTTTACCCAGCCCGTCGATGAGCTCACCAATGGAATAACCAAAATCGTTTGGTTTATTCAACCCCATAGCTGGCACACCGGGAGCAGGCCAACCGTTTTCCTCATTCTGTGATGCAAGCAGAAATAGATTATCAAATAACGGTTGTAATGTACCAAAATTTACGTCATAGCCCTTATATTGAAGAGCCTTAGATACCATGTGTGATATGTTAAAACATTTGTAATAACTCACGGGAGAGAAAAATAATTCAACTAGTTGCTTACCTTCATCAAATAATCTTTTAATAACAATGACAGCATTAGCGAACGTCAAAAGTATTTCGACTATCCCTATCAATACAGAGAGGCCAATAACGTCTGATATTGCGCTCAAAATGTTGTTATTTATCTGCAGTAAAGCCATTACGCTTTTGCTTCCGAAATTGGTAATAATGAGGGTTCGTTCGGCCACATTCTTTTTACTCTCACGGATCACCGGCACGTCTACAAAGTCGGTGTAGTTAATTACTCCCTTTTTTGCGAGTACCCCCTGAGTGAGGACGGCCATTTTATCTATAATCCGGTCCGTACGCTCCAGCTCAACAACGGGGGCGGTATACCGGATAGGGTTAAACTGCGACTGGAGCGTACCCTTTGACAGGTCAATGAATCCGTCAAACACAACCGACGATAAACTGCTGTTTTTATTGGAGCTTACCACGATACGGAACGGCACACCGTTACCGATACCTTTACCAGGTGAGCTCCTCCAGTTCTTTAAATATTCCGCAGCCTCACCGACGAACGTAAACTCGTTGGTATTGATCGCTGCCTCCACCATGTCGTCGTTAATCGTGGAGTCTATGCCTACCTCATTCCATTCCAGCGGGGGATTTTTCGCTGCATAACTGGGGCCGTATAAAAATTTCATGCTCATTTTTTTCTACGGATTAAGTACGTTTTTTTCTCTCTACGCTTACCATCACGGTACTGCCACTCCATGACGCCGATTGCCTGATTAACCCATCCGTCTATACGTGGCTGGTTTTCCGGCGCTGTGTTGTGCGCTACCCGGCGCAGGAGAGCTTTAGTTTCCGGATCCGTCCCATTTGTGAGTCCAGCAGACGCACGCATAACGCGGTTAGGCTGCACGTGCATACGCAATGAGTCTGCCAGTGGTCCTTTGGTCATGTCGTCTACTACGTCCTGAGTAGTCCGGCCATTCACTCCGATACCGAGCGCGTGTGTCTGTGAAGGGTTCAGGATCGCCTCGTGGTCGTCCACGTTTACGATATGCCCGTCCTTTTTACCATTATATCCGAGAGCTGCGCCCACGGTCGTAGGAGTACCCTCGTAGAATGACCCCTCTACGAAATTCTTAATATCGGTCAGCGATCCTTTAATATCGGCCACTGATTTGCCCTGAGATAACAGGGTCATAGCCGCGATCATTAATTCGAGCTGGCGTTTTTTTGCTTCGAGTTTCTCAATCTCCCTGAGAGCGCGTTTTTGGTTCTCACGTTCTGCCTCGATGGACTCTGTAGCGTTCAGTTTACGCTCGCGTGCGATGTCCCGGAGCTGAGTCTCCCGGTCCTTTGATGCGTCAAACATAGCCTGCTGTTTATCTACCTGTTTGTCCAGCATGGAGATGTTAGACTCCAACATCTCCCGGATCATTTGGTTAGCGCTGTCGATGGAGGTCTTAATGGCCTCAATGGCACGCTGGCGGTTTTCGAGTGCTTTTTTCTCCTGTTCTGCCAGCATCTCATTGAGCTTCACCATACGGTCATAAGCATCGTGCAGAGGATCTGTACTCGGTTCGTTACGTACTGGTTTTTCTATTTTCTTAATGTTCTCGATGTTTGCCTCCTGTAATTTTAGGGCCTCGTTGAGCGTTTTATTATATTCCTCCTGCCCGATATTCAGGTCGGTAATCATTGCCAGCTCGCCGTCGTACTGGATCATGCGAGCCTCATAGATTTTGCGGTCAATAATCTCACGTGCTACGCCTTGCTGCATGAGCTCGTTTTCCAGGGCCAGCAGATCCGCTGCGTTTTTCTTACGAAGTTCTGCGAGTTTTTCTTCGTTTATCTGTGCTTGAGTTTTCTCTTTTTTATCCGATTCAGATGTCTTTCCGAGATTTTTACCAGTTAATTTCTGGGACAGCGTTTTTCCGGTTTTTGTATCAACCGACATCTGGTTGAGTTTAAACAGTTCGGCTTGTAATTCCTTAATATCTGAATTAACGATACTCAAGTCGTTTTGCAGGTCATCAGTCAGTGATCCTATCAAAAAATTGCCCTCACCTACACCATCTGAGAGCGCCTTTTCTATTGATCTCCTTTGTTTAAAAAGATTAGCCAGCTCTTCCTCTATGAGCTGTTTCATTATCCTTTTTTCCATTTGAGCGTTCACCTGCTTATATGCGTCAGCTAATTGAAGTAAAAACTCTTCCTCGTTCGCTAAATTCTCAAGAGTCGTGCCGTATGTTTTGTTAATTTCTGTTATCAGCCTTAACCTTTCATCTGAACCGGCGTTTGTGTTACGAAGTTGAAAGAAAACCATTTCTAGTTTGGCCTGTTCTTCGATCATTCTCTCGTTATACTTTGCGGTAACCTTCTCTAGCGCTGTAGTCCTGTCAAAAGCTTCCGCTATTGATCTGCCAAAATCAATAAGCATCGGGATTAATGTCACCAGTATAGCAACCCAGCCTGCAAAAGGTATTGATTTCATAGCTGCACCGAGACCTGTCAATCCCTTTTTTAGCGTACCAGTGGCACCATTCATTATAATGGCTCCTTTTGCATTATAATACATCTCTTTAGTCATCCGCCCCAATACCTGTATAGCTCCAGTACCCTCTTTATTCCATGCAAGTAAAGCCAGCCTGTAAGACCCCCAAGCTATAACCCCTTTTAGAACAATTGAAACAATGTCTTTTAAGTTATCAGCCAAAAAATTTAAAATCGCTTTCAGCCCCCCGGCCACATCCGTACCCTCTGAGAATTCAATAACGAGGTTTTCCCAATTCGCTCTAAGTTTTTCAACTACAGCGCTAAGTGTATTAGAATTTACCGCAGCCTGCTCTACGGCTACGTTTGTGCCAGTCACCGCCTCCGTCATGTTGTGGTAAGTTCCGAGAGAGTTCAGGAGCACAGTAGCAGCCGTGGCGTTTTCTGTTCCAAATACCTGCATAATAGCGGTAGAATCACCGGCAATTTTCGAGAGCTCTTTCAGGCGCTCCTCAAATGACAGGGTAGTGTCTTTTACGATGTTCACGTTTACTCCGTAAGCCTCCAGTTGCTTCATGGCTTTTTTAGGCAGCACGTCGATTGATGCCATTTTAAGGAGGATATTACGCAATGCGGTACCAGCATCTGCTCCGAAAATTGCTTTTTCGCCGAGTGTTTCAATGAGGCCGACCGATTCCTCTACAGAAATATTCAAGAGCTTGGCAGTGGTTCCAAACTTCACCATAGACTCATTGATCTGGTTCACGGTAGCTGCACCGGCTTTAGAACCGGCAGCGAGTACGTTAATGATCCGGCTCGCCTGGTCAGCGCCGAGGCTAAACTGGTTCATTACACCGACGAGCGCCATTGATGTTTCTGTGAGATCACCCTTAATAGCTTTGTTCAGGATAATAGCCTGCTCGGTCACCCCGGCCAGCGCGTCTGCGTTTTCGAGGAGTGCTGGCTGTGCGGATGCGATTTTTTCCGCTGCCTCGGCCACGGTCGTGCCACTCACTCCGACGTTGGTCGCAACGTCCATGAGCTTATTTTTGAACACCTCCAGCTCGTCACCACTTAAACCGGTGATAGCTGACAAACTGGCGAACGCATCCTCAGACTCACTGACAATACTCGTAATATCCCGTAATATGTAGAACACCCCGAACGATAGCCCGAGCTGCATTAGTGTGTTATTCAATCCCCTGAGCGCACGCTCATACTGGCCGACCTTATTCTGGTGCATGCCCAGCGCCTCATTGGATTTGTCCCGGACCTTGTTCAGGGCGAGTATCTCCTGACGCAGGAGTTTTGCTGTGTGGGTCTCTTTACCCTCAGCGGCTATAATGTCTCGGTACTCAGCGGTAAGTCGCTCAATGTTTTTTGTGAGCTGGTAGTATGCTGATCCGTTCTGTTTGGTGATTTTCGCCTCACGTTCAGCCTCCTTACGGAGCATCTGTGAGGTTTTGATTTTTTCGCGTTTGAGTTTCTCCTCCTGCTGCAGAACCTTGTTGAGTTCTGCCTCTGCTTTCATCTCCTCTTTGATCGCCTTACTGTTCTCCTGGCGCGTTTTGGTTTCCTGCTGCAGGGCTTTGTTAAACTCCTGCTCGGTTTTCATGGATGCCTGAGTAGCTTTCTCTCTGGCAATCCGGATTTTTGTAAGTTGCTCCTCTACTTTGAGCTTTGCCGCATACGCTTTTTTGCTGCGCTCCTCCAGTTCCACGAGCTCCCGGTACCCCTTTGCATTACGCTTAGTCTGGTCTGCATACTGTGCAGACATTTTAATGACCTTGCCGAAACTCTCCGACACCTCCTCGAGGTGAGTCTCCAGCTTAATAGCTGAGTCAATGGTGTTCTGAAATAGGTCCTGCCTTACCGGACTCTCAATCGTTTTCGACATTTTCCTGCGGGTTTTTGGCCGCGTCCGCTGCTGCTTTCTCCTCTAAGAATTTACAGATCATTAAGTAATCGTAAACCGTGATCTCATGCTCGCGGATCGGTTGTTTATAATAAAACTGCATTGTCATTCTGGTTTTAATGATGTCTGCATCTTTGTTGCCTCTCATTAGGTTGTCGATCTGGTCGGTGTAATACTCAACCCAGTTCAACTGTGATTTGTCTCCGTCTGCTGCTGCTGCCCGTGCGTCCATGCGCGAGGTCATTAAGTCGGCCCATCGTTCCATCACTTCGCTAATTCCGGTGATCTGTGCGTACTCGTCGTGGAGCGCAAAGTATGCCTCGTGGAATTTCTCAGGGTTAAACGGCCAGTCTTTTTTTGTCTGATCGATAACCATCCAGCGAGGATCACCGGTTAATAACATCTGCTCCCAGTTGTGGAGCTTCATCTGCTTTATGGATAGAGCCAGCTCCGGCTCTTTCATTAACAGCAGGTTTTTGTAAAAAAATCGTTTCCAGTGTGGGTGCTTCATATTCCCAGGTGTTGTTTTACTTTGTCGGTGTAGTGCCTCAACATCAATGCGGCGAGTTTTTCCATGCTTTCAGCGGTCAATCCTTCAATATCCCTACCCCATTCTACGAGCAGGTTTGTACCGTCGTCTTTGATCGGGTCAGAGGTTATATCAAAACTGGTGCGTGTAATGTTTACGATCTTGAAAGAGTTGTGAAAATCTCCCTCGTCGTACAAATCCACGCTATCCGGTGACCGTTTTTTGCCCGTTGCCATCGTTGCCGGTGAGTAGGGTCCTCCGATGTTGGCGAGCAGTATCCCGTTGCTATCCATGAAGTCGAGCCGCATCTGGTCCGTGTTCAGCGTCACAACGTAGCGCTGTACTAAACGGTTCCGCATGATCTCTACAAACATCTTACCGGCGTCAAGTGTTTTCGCTTTCTTGACGAGCTCCATTATGTCGGTGCCTTTAAAGATGTTTTTCATGTTAGCAAAAAGCCCCCGCGCAGTGGCGAGGGCTTTTCTTTTTACTTCAATTTAGCTTTGAACTCTTTGGCTTCCTGCCAGGCTTTCTCCAGAGGGTACCCTCCGAGTTTGCCTTTCCACATCTTTTTAAATGACTCCTCATCTTTTATCATTGATGCTGGCATGTTCACCGGGCCGTTGTTGTAAATCACCTTTGTTTCCGGCTTAGGAGGTGATTTTTTTTCGACCTTTGGAGCTTTATCCTCCTTACTCATTAGCTCGCAACCATTGTTACACGAAGCGATCTCATCAAATAGCCGGATTTGAAAAGGTCGATGCGGACCACATCACCCGGGTTAGTCGGGCTCGCCAGAGTGAGCGTGTACTCACCTGATCCTGATCCAGAGCCGCCGGTCTCAGCGGAGGTGATAGTCTCCGATGCGTCCTGAGTCTCGTTAAACACTGTAGCGTCGGTTACGCCGTCGTCGTAAGAGAAGTCAGCAGACACAAGCCCGGTGATTTTTTTCTTACGGTCAGTGCCGCCGTACAGCATGTCCGCAGTGATAACGATAGTGTCCTGACCAGAGTTAGACACTTCCAACGGAATAACCTGCAGCGGTTGCAAGTCAAACCATTTTTTAGCAGGGTATGCGATCTGCGCGGCCTCGATAAAATCACGGTTCGCGTCGTTCTCCAATTCGTCCACGTAGAAAGTGACCATCATTTTCTGTACAGAACCTTTGGTCGGCTGCATGTACTGAGCCGTGAGTGATCCCTCCTGCAGGTGGATACCGATCAGGTTACCCTCTCCGTCGTTCATACCGCCGAGCTGACCTTTGTATGTAATGGTTAACATACCCAGGTCACGACATTTGAACGAGTCGTAAGACGCTTTCAGAGCAGGGTTAGCCGCTTCTTTCACGTGCTGGAATGATGCCTTTTGTTTGATCTCCTCGCCGGTTGGCATATCAATACCGTCGATGGTTTCTACCTCGGCCTCCGGTGCAGGAGCTTCGAGCGCGAAGATTTCAGGGAAAATCGTCCAGCGTTTAGTTGGGTCGATGTGGTTCAGCTTCGCAGTGATCCACGCCTGGTTCATAACGGTTCCCTTCGTTACGCCATTGTAATTACCGTCGGAGTCGTAATAATCAAAGAGCACGATAAATTTATCGCGTCCGATCATTGGGATACATCCGTTCTGTCCGGGGCTTAAAGGTTCTCCGGCACAGAAACATTCTACTTCAAACATACTTTTTATGTTGTTTTTATGCCTCCGACAAATATCCCCCGGATGCGGTAGGGTTTTAATGCAAATCTATTCCGTCGTGGTTTGATTTGCAAAAAAATTTTTTATTGCAAATTGCAGCAAGGTTAATTAACCTGAAACCGACTCATTACTCTGTGTTTCATTCCTTTTACCGAGTTTTAACTCGATAAGTTGCTGCACCGTAATAATACCTAACAGCAAAAGAATAGCTGAGAGATCGATTAAGAGCGCATCAATCACATTTGTTTTATCAACATACCTCACGTGCATGTAGCCAACGCAAAGCATGAGGGCAAATGCCGTCAGCTTTCGTGCAGAGAAGCCTTTTTTATCGTTGGTAAACGAGTATAGCGCTCCGTTTATGAAATCCGTTATCGATTTTTTCATGGCCGGGTGTAGATTTTAATGCGTTTGATGTCGAATTCAACGAGTTTCGCCAACGCTATTCTGCTCGATGTATTGTCCAGTTCACCGTCGCCGTTCAGATCTTTTTGATCCATTCCAGGTAGAATGCAGCCGAGCGTGTGCGTGAAATTTGTACCAGAATGCATGAGCACACCAGACCGGCCAGGTACATCATGTATGCGATAACACCAGCCGAATTTTTTGTGATTTTCAAGAGTCATTTTATACTCACCATCCGGGATGCAACTTTCCCGCACCTCATTGTCTGCGATACCGTCAGTGTTTTTATCCGGAAGTTCTAAAGAAAAACATGTAAAAACAATGCACGGTTTTGCTGGCATTGATAGAAGGTCAATCGAAGAATCAATAACGTCAATCTGACCTAGCGTTTGCTTGTCATTTTTGTATGTGCGGCAAAGCTCCGCGTAATACTTGCTGTCTGTTTCCATGTTTTATGCAAAAAGCGATTTAATAAATGCAACGACTGACAATACTGCCGCGCTTACTGCGGTATACCAGCGCTTTTCCAGGGCACGAACACGTGTTTCGTGGTCTGCCGATTGTTTTTGTTGAGCCTTATACCGTTCGTCCTGTATTGCTCTGTGTTGGTCCAGACGAGTCAGGAGGGCGTCGCGTTCCTTTTGAGTCATCTAAAGTTCTTTTTTCACTAATTCAAATTGAGAATTCCCACAGCAACTGCATGTTTTTCTTTTAAAAATATACTCTCCGCAGTCGCAACTCATACCGTCCAAATCCACAGCCATTGATCCTGCATAGGTTCGTCTATGGTTACCTAAAGGGCATTTTGAATGAGAATTTGTCCCGGAGCCGGTGCCGCTAGCGGCTGACATCCCGATGCCTCTCGCTGCGTAGCCAATCCCGCCGCCACCCGCTGCCGCCGTGCCCTGCAAAGGAGTGACGCATGACGGATCTACAACGACTCCTGTGAGGTAATTTTCTGCAACCATCGATCTACCTGAGTATGTATAGCCTTTTATCATTGCCCTAATCTTTAAGATGTTGAACAATAAAACTTTCGATGTCTTCATCCTCCCAGGAATCCCCGGAATATTCGAAGCCCTTAATTTCTTCAACGATGGTCGAATTGGAGTTCTTCATCTGAACGAGTAGATCGCACGTGGACGTCTCCGCAACCTTGCGCTTTCTTTCGAGGTTGTCCCGAATCTGCATAACAGTGAACTCGTCGACTGTCATTTCTAAATAACCATTTCTGAATACCATATACTTACACTAAATATTCGATTACTACCACGCATCCGTCTGCCCCATTGCCGCCAGCCCCGGAGGTGAAAGGCTGTAGGCATCCGCCGCCGCCGCCGCCGCCCATCCCGTACTTTCCGCCGTTGCCGCCGTTGCCGCCGTTGCCAGTGATTGATGCGCCGCCGCCGCCGCCCGGATTCCCATAGCCTATTGTCGTCAGGTCTTGCCCCAATGAAATATGTAGCAGCGTGTTATCGGCCCCGTTTCCGCCATTTGTATTGGCAGCCCCACCGGTTGCCGCTGTGGTTAAAGAATAGGCGGCATTGAAATTTCTACCCCCGTTTCCGCCGGCCCCGGCAGTTGTGCCGCCGCCGTTTGTTGCACCGCCACCACCACCGGCACCTGTAGCAATGACAGTGGATGAACCGGCCATGGTTGTACCAGCTCCTCCGGCTGCGCTTGATCCGCCATTAGCGCCTCCACCGCCTAAGTGGTTGTTCTTTACCCCCTGTGGTGTGCATGCAGAATTCAACGGTAGCGTTCCGCCTGTTCCGGTGCCAGTAGACGCGCCATTCCCTCCCGGAGCAACCACAAAAGAACCAAAAGACGAAGACCCGCCAGCGCTGCCGCCGTTCTGGGTTCCGTCAGTTGTCCGGCCTGCGCCGCCGGTACCGCCAGCACCGACAACCACTGTTTGAGCCACAACAATTTCTGCGTTTGTAATTAGCCTTCGACAAAGCGCTCCATTAGCACCTCCGCCTCCACCACCTGCTGCCGTGCCTGCTGTGCGTCGCTGACCGCCGCCGCCGCCTCCACCAGCCCCAATAGCCAGTACAAGTGCGAAAAGTAAGTTTGAAGGCTTATTGTAGGAGGTGGATCCGGGTGTCGTATAGGTGACTTCGTTGATAGTTACTCGTCCTTCATAGACAGCCTGCAATTGGGCGTCCGTAAGTTGAGAAATCAGGTCGGCTGTTAACAGTGCGTTAATCTGAGTACAGGCGTAGTTCTTTACAGAGGGCCATGTCTCCGTGCTTCCGTTTGGTTTCGTCACCGTTATATCCGGAAGTACGTGCGTTCCCTCCGCCGGTATGTCAACAGTATAGCTTGTATCGCTGTTGTCGACTGTCACATCGTCAATTGTTTGATCTGCAGTTGCCTCGGCCTTAACTGTCTTTGCGTAAAGCAAAGTGCCTGCATACGTTTTAATGTTCACCGTAGAGTCACTCACCGTTTGATCTGCAGTAGCCTCTGCTTTTACTGCTTTAGAATGAAGCGTAGCACCAGCACTGTCTTTTACATTTACGGTGGAATCGCTAACCGTTTGATTGACTGTTCCACCGGCTTTTACAACCTTTGAGTGAAGGGTCAAGCCTGCGCTATCTTTCACGTTAACCGTACCGTTGGGGACGATAACTTCGGCCAGGGCCTCTGTATTTGTGCCGATTGTTACAGCAACCGAATCGAAATCTATAGCATCAACCAGGTTGATTGTTTTAGAACCTTCCGCTTTAATCGCTGTTAAGGGTGCAGCACCCAGCGTTACGCCGGAGTCTTGTATTTCAACCTCCAAAGTAGTCTCATTGTCAACCGTTTTTGTGCCGACAAATGCGCCGTTTGTTTTTACGACTCGAATGTCTTTGCTTTGTTGAGATCTTATAGGTGTAATCGGGTCGTCGTTTAGCGTTTCTTGGGAGTCTGATATAACAACGGGGCTCTGAACGCTTTCGGCTGGAATAGTTACAAGGGCGATGTTATTGCCGGACGAGTCGTGAATGAGTAATTCGGTGTCGCCTATTCGCCACTGCCCCAGTGTTCCGGGCGCCCCGACCTGCACATCATCTGAATTAACTACGTCGAGCTCTTGATCCGTGGTAACATTGTCAAAAACAAGCGTTCCGTTTACCCTGAAATCTACTGGAGCAGTCGTGGCTGCTGGAACCGTTATTTTTTTTGTTGGTTCGTCGTAACTGATAACTGGAGTGTCTCCATTTGTGTCTCTAACTATTAGTGGAAAATCCTGACCGCTAGGAGCACTATCCACCAAGTCGTCGTTAACGTACACATTCGCAGGCGCACAAGTAACTGGCGGCAAATTTTCACAAAGACACGCGCCGTCAGGCAATACGTACAGCGTGAACCGCGCCTCAACTCCCGAGAGGTTGCCGTCGAAAATGAGTTTATCCTTACCCCAAATGGTCTCGTCTCCGAAATTCATCCACTCGTAACGCTCTACCTCTGCGATCTCCTCCTCATCCTGACTAAACTTGTCGTCGTTCTCGTCGATCACGCGCAGTAGCATATCGGTCATGGCGTTCATGGGCTCGATAATGTCGCGCTGCTGGTCCTCTATGGTATCGTACTGCTCGTCAAAATCACAGATGCAAATCGGTTTTACCTGCGCGGTGTAAACCACCTCGGAGTCATACTGCCGGTTCTCCCGTACAATAGGGATAGGCAGATATACAAACTCGTTCGTTACGTCGGTTTGCTCGTCTCGTTCGGCGTTCACTTTACGCCGTGATCCGTGGCGAAATTCCGGCGCGGTAATCTGGAACCAGGTACCAACCGGTATGCTCGGACCAGACACTGTAATGGACTCGTTAATGACAAAGTCCTCTATCGTGAAGTCCACGCCGGTAATGGTGATTACCTTTTTTTTGCGGAGCCAGTAAGTGTTACAGGTATCAATACGCCAGTTATCGCCGACCTGCGTAATAGCATCAATTTCTACTACCGGGCTCATCTGGGAAACGATCCAGGAAAAAAGGGGTATTATGTTGTCGGCACCTTTCACAGCCCGATCAGGAATTTTAAGCGTTGGCCTCTGTACTCTGGGTAATCCGCGATATTCTTAACGATATACCACTGGATTGCACGGCTCGTATTGATGGCCGCGTTATAGTTCCGGCCCAGCAGGAAACCGTCAGCGTTCTGGTCTGAGTTCTCAGATTTTTTCGCCTTGTTCCCGCCGGTGGAGATCACTACGTTATTTTGTCTGGCGAAGTAAAACCAGATAATGTTTGATAGAAAAAACTTAATGCCTTTGGACTCGATCACGCCCTGACATCCCTCACCATCCTGCACAAACGCGTTGTAAATATTCGTAAAACGCACAGTCTGCGGTACCCCGTTTACGTCGAGGTCCGCAATAAAGGCAGTACCCAGCTCCGCGCCGAGCAACTTATAGATGTAGCTTTTATCGTGTGCGTCACGAATGACGTTAAATTTGGCTACAGTATTGTTGTCCTTTTGGAGCTGGGTATCACCCGTACAGTCAGATATAGTAATGACGTTCATTACTTATCCTCAGCCTTTTTAACGGATTTTTTCGGAGCCACATACTCAGTTACCTTCATTTCGATGTAACCTTTTTGCATAAGCACAGTAGCTGTGTTTCCGTCGATCTGAGAAACCTCAGAACCGTTCGGCCCGAGAACCGGAGATGTACCAGTGCTCACACCGTTGTACATTTTCTTTGGGTCCAATTCGGGCATGCCTTTTTTGGTTTTTACTTCTGGTCCAGCCATAAAAAATTTAGTTTTGTTTACCAGGAAAACCCGGTCCATTTACGGTACCGGGCTCCCAGGAAAACAGCTACACACCTTATGAAGCGAGGTTGATCGCTGCGATTGCAGCATCAATGTTGGTCACTTTCACAAATCCGGTACGGTCTACGTTACGGATAAGGAACAGGATGCGTTTACGTACTTTCAGTGTCTCCATGTCCTCTACGAACTGGTCACCTTTGTAACCACGGCTCAGAACGAAACCGGCTTTTTCGTAGATTTTGGCGAAACGTCTATCACCAATAGCCAGTGCGTTATCAGGAACCACGTTAGACTCCAGCACTACCATACTGTCTACCATCTGACCGTCGCGCGATACGAACGGAGGCAGGATGTAGTTGTTATTCGCATCTTTGGTGAGGCGCATTTTGTTGATGGCCGAGATGTTCATAACAGCGAAGTTAGCTTTGTACTTTGCGCCACCGGTTTTGGTGATTGTCTCACGCATTTTAACCAGCAAGTCGTAGAATGTCGCGTAGGCAACGTCAGTTACCAGAGCAGGGTTGAACGCAGGGATTGACTGGAATAATCCCGTAAGTTCAGCACCACCAGTACCGTTACAGATTTCATCGTCAATTTTCAGCGCCACGTTAGTGTTCAGGAACAGGTCAAGCTCTGCAGCGAACATTTGCTCGTCTTCGTAGAACTCCTCAGATACTGGGATAGTATCACCGATTTTTTTCAGAGGTAGAGTGTACTCAATCCATTTAGCGGTTGACTCAGGGAATGGTTGACCTTCCAGTACGTAGTCAGCAGCTCTCACGGTAGTATCCGGGTCCCAGTCCCAATAGCGTACCTGGCCTTTGTTTTTGGTACCCATTGTGATTTTAGGGAACATATCGTACATAGTAAGCTCACGAGTAGCAAGCTGACCGACACTTGGCACATCCTGTGCCTGTGTGTTGTTTGTAATACTTGCAACTAAAGTGCTTGCTTTGATTTCGATCTCCTTTTCGGTAACACCTTTGGAGATTTGTTTCAGGATTTCTACGTTAGCCTTAAGCTGCTCGACCAGAGTTTCTCCGGTACCAAATGCTTTACCCTTTTCGGCGATGGCTTTCATTTTAAGGCCAAACGCGTTGAGCTCCGCTTTCATCAGAGAGATGGTTTTTTCGTGCTCTTCGATTTTGGCTGCATCGGTTTTAGGGTCCAGCTTCTGACGCTCATCGTCATACGCTTTTAACCTGGTCATAATCTCAAACTCCCGCTCAGCCTTACGATACTCGGCGAGTCCTACAAGGTCGAGCTTTTCGATGTCGTCCTCTGACTTCACCTTAAAGTCCGGGATCACGATACCGCTTAGCGCGTAGTTTCCCTTTGCGTAGGCGCTAACGTGATAGATTGCAGACATGACTCCCGCCGTGCCTGTGATAGTTGCTGCTGCTGCATGACTGAAAGTCGCAGCAAATACGACGATGTAAAGCAAAAGCAAGACACCGACCGCGTTAATTAATTTTACACTTAGTTTCATTTTGTTTGTGTATTGGTTAGTAAACTCTGCGACGTTTAAGCTCGTCCGCTCTCTTTTGTTTTTGACTGTCGGTCAGCGACGGGTCGGTATCCTCATTGTCAGGGTTTGACGGATCAGGAGTGCTTTTAGGGTAGATCATTGGTGTAACGTCGTTTGATCCGGCGATAACCATTGATCCCTCCTTATAAATTTCTGCCTCCTCGATGCCCCAGAAATAACCTACCTCTTTGGCACGTGCGGAGTTAATGATAGTGTTTATGTGTTTGTCCCAGTTGGCCTTTTCAGCTTTGAAACCCTCCTCCTCTGAGTCAACCGCGAAAAACATTTTTACGTAGCGCATCCGTACTGAGTGCTCGATGTCGATCTTTTCGTCAATGATCTCACGCGCCTGCCCGTTGCGGATTTTTTTCTCGCTAATTTTGAACATGAGGGCCTGAGTTTTGCCGGTGAAATTCGCGCCGAGTGATCTCCACGAGACCTCCTTAACGAAAACCTCAACGTCTTTCGGAAACGCAATAATACTACCTACCTCGAGATTGTGGTTAGCCAGGTAATACACCTTGTTGCTTTTCGCTTTTGCGCTTACATCCCAGATGCCATCCATGTGTACGTCGTTGTGAGAGTCCATGTACTTGGTGGTGTTAATCACCGGGTAGATATACCCTTTTTCCAGGCCGTTGCCCTTCGCTATACCGTCCGACTTGGTTTTAAAATCACTCATCGGCAGTGAGTCGGAGAATTTTATCTCCATACGTTTGAGCTCGTAAATGTGGGGTAGGTTTGCTTTCAAATGAGTGAACATCGCCTCTTTGGTTTCAAACTCCATCCCTGGAAACTCTCTGCACTTGAATTTCATTTCGTAACGGTTTTTGCTTTTTTATCCTGCAAATCCTTGATGAGGCGTTCTTTTACCGGGCCTTCTGGCATGGTTTTGATTTTCTCCTCCAATTCTTTGATGAACTTCGACATAATGAGTGCAAGTCTATGGCAAAAAAAAATCACGTACAAAAAAATCTTTTTTGGTTACACAAGTTACATGAGGTTACATGTCGAAAATCGAGTCGTGTAACTTTTCATGTAAACCGCTAAACCCTTATAAATACTACATTCTTTAATAATAATATTTAAAGTTACATGAGTAACACAAAAATATCTGACTTACCGCAAAACTTTCGCTTTTGAATTTTCCGTGTGAAAAATTTGATCGTTTGCTGGAAGTAAAACACCTCACTCATGTTACGTGTAACCGCACCAACCAAACCCAGACACATCAAAGGTTACGCGGTTAACACGAACATGTAACCAGATGTCACGTAACCGAGCAGGTAAACTTTATTTTGAAGTTCGCGGCGCATTTCTATACATTTGCCGGTACTCGTAAAATTTTCTTATGGCGTTTAGTATGTTGGATTGGTTCGGTAACACCTACGTAGGTGGACTCGTTGGAATGGGAGGTAAAAACAGCAACCGGTTTATTTCCCCGGCAGACTTCAAAATGAAGGTCATGCGCCTGGACAAGTCGGAGGAGTGGACCAGCATCAACGGTAAAGAGCGCGAAATTTACCTCACCACCCCGGAGCTCCGCATGGTTGTGGATCGCCTGGCGCTCATGTTTGCAAACGGTATGTGGAAGCATTACAACGAGGACGGGACAGAGGTAGAAAACTCTGAGATCGTCCGCTTTCTGGAAAATCCTAACATCCACCAATCCCGTAACCAGTTTCTGTTTCAGTGGTTTGTGCAGCGCTGCTTATACCCCGCTACCTATACCTATAAGCTCATCGGGTCAAGACTCGCAGATGTGCCGACCGCGCTCTGGAATCTACCACCTCAGCGCATGGTCGTGGAGCGTACCGGCAAAATCTGGACTGCTACCACGCCGGAAGAAATTATAAACAGGTACCGGTTGAAAAATGAAAACGCCGACGAGTTTTTCTACCCTTACGAGATCATTCAGATGGCACGGCCTGACTGTGACGACCCGATCATGGGCGTGTCTCCGCTCATGGCACTAAAAATGCCGATCTCAAACATACGCGCAGCATACGGTTACCGTAACGCAATCCTGACTAAAAAGGGTGCTATCGGTGTATGGAGCTCGGATGCTAAGGATAGCATGGGATCAATTCAGCTCACACCGGATGAGGTAGACGATGTTACCGCGCAGCTCCTGGATACATACGGAATTTTTGACGACCAACATAAGGTTGCTATCTCGCCCAAAGCATTGAAGTGGAACCCGGCCACATACCCGACGAAAGAGCTCATGTTATTTGAGGAGGTTGACTCGAACCGTAAGGCGATCATCGACATTATGGGCGGTAATGAGTTCATGTTCTGCTCCGGCGTAAACGCCAAAGGGTCCACGTTCACCAACGTTGAGATGGGCGAGAAGCTCTGCTACCAGGACACGATTGTACCTATTGCTGAGGACTACTCATACTCGATCAGTAAGTCACTGGGTCTGCCAGATAAACGTCAGTATGTATGCCTGGAGTACGATCACCTACCAATCATGCAGTTTGACCGCACCAAAGAGGCTGAGGTGAGCTATAAAAAAACGCAGGCGGTTGACATCCTCGTGCGTAATGGTTACCAAACCGACGACGCTATGGAGATTATCGGACTCGACGCTGAGGGCTATAAGGCCACGACCCCTAAACCGGTCACTACTACACCTGGTCAGCAATAAAAAAACCCGGACACATTTCTGCATCCGGGCGGTTTTCCATCGTGAGAAAACAGAGATTATCCTTTTACCATACCAGCCTCACGCTCGGCACAGTCTTTCATATCGGCCATAGCCGCCTCGTTATTCACGTAGAATTTGGTAGGTGCTACGTGGATCGGTGACGAATGTTTGTAGATCATTTGAGCAGCGAACGCGGTTGAGGTCAGCAGCTCCAGTTTGCGACCTTCGGCTCCGGCCAGCATAACCACCCATCCGGCACGGCAGTGAGTTGTACCACAGTGCGCGCCGGTTGCTTCGTCCACCTTCTCATTGGTGTGCCAGTTACCCATATCGAGCGCGTTCTCTACGCTGGCCGCTTCATAAACTTTCTGGTGGATGTTTGGAATAACTGGGATAGTTTTCTCTGAGAAAATTCCCTCCACTGGTTTACCCTCACCGTCAGGCGTAGCCTGTCCTGTTTTATCGCTGCAATCGCTGCAATCGCTGCAATATCTGCAATATCTGCAATCGCTGCAAGAGCTGCAATATCTGCAATCGCTGCAATCGCTGCAATCGCTGCAATATCTGCAATCGCTGCAATATCTGCAATCGCTGCAATCGCTGCAATATCTGCAATCGATGCAAGAGCTGCAAGAGCTGCAAGAGCTGCAAGAGCTGCAAGAGCTGCAAGAGCTGCAAGAGCT
>CALMES010000118.1 GCA_937863435.1 uncultured Candidatus Peregrinibacteria bacterium | reverse complement strand
CCGCGCCTTTTTGAATGGCCGGCAGAACGCGCGGGTCTCCTGTGCGGTCATAATAATCAATGAGACTGTCGGCAGACAGCGCAAACATGAACGGAGCGATGCGGGTGTATCGATTAGCCGTAAACCATTGCTCCAAATGTCCGAGAATAATATCGGCATATTCCTGCGCATACTGACTCGGCCCATTGCCGGCTGCTTCGGTGTCTATTTTGGCATTCAGCGCATAAGCGGCTTCACGGCTGTAACTGTCGCCAAGCACCGCCCACGGCACATTGCTGAATGCCGCGTTTTTGGCCATGAGATCAATAGCCCTCTTCGACTCGGTATCGCCGCTCTTCTGCCAGTCGATCAATGCGCCGCGCGGGAATACACGATACCCTGTAACGACACCGTTGTTGTCGAGCACGTGTTTGCGATAGACGGTTTCCACATACTGAGCGCACGTTGTGGCCCACACCGGATCATTCAGATAGTCCGCGATTTGATAGTACACACGCGTGCCGTCGTAGAACCACACGCTGCCGTCCCACATGCCCATCGATAGAATATCGGCCTGATTGCAGAATTTTGCCCCGTACTTCTTCATATTCTCTTCCCATTTTGCCAGCTGCGGAATAGCCGGTGGCGGTGTCAGGTAGGTTTGGGGCGTGACAGTTGCAGGTAACGGATCGACAATGAGCGGCATGTTCACTGCATGTGATTTGCCACCCGCCATAACCGTCAGCTGAAAACTATACGAACCCGGTTGCACTGCCGGCGAGGCTGTCACTTTCATGGAGACCGTATTGTAGTAATTCTGGAAAAGAGAGACGGTAATGCCAGAGGGAACATTCTGGAACGAGAAGGTCGTGAGCGGGAAAGATGATCCGCCTGTCCGACGCAGACTGGCTCTCAGATAGGACGTATATCCCTGAGTGACATGCGAAATCGGCCCGACATCCACCAGGAAATCAAATGGCTGCGCGGTATCCACAAGTGTCTGGAATTTTAAGTCATCCTGTATCTTCGTGGCCGCACCGGCGCCATCCACCGCAGTAATGGCATACAAATACCACGAGTCCATTTCGAGACCCGTAAGCACCACGCTGTGAGATGTTTGCAGGACTGAATCGGCTACCGGACCCAGCGCGAAACGCGTCGAGCGATCGTAGGCAACAGAGCCGGTTGTCGGCACGTTCGTTGTCCAGTTGATGGTTGCGGAATTGAACGTCACATTCGTGACGGTGCTAGAGGTGATCTGCGGAGGCGATCCGGCATGCGTGTGAATTTTTTCACGGGAATCAAAGAAGTACGGATACACAATCACCGCTGCAAACACGAGCATCAGCTGACTCAGTACTACTGCCCCAAAACGGACATGAAGCGGGTGTGTTTGTTTCTGCATAAAAAATATTGGCATGAAATCTCTTTAGTATACCAGAAAACCCTCATCTATTGAAGCAGTTGGGCAAACAGATGCATCTCGTGATTGGCCATGAGAACTATTGCCGGGACGTAATGAACTTGCTGACGACATAGCCTTCCCGGTTATCATCAAACGCAATGCGGCTCCACTCCCCTATCGTTTCGAGTACTGTAACCGGCATGTTTGCAGGTAATTGGGCGACAACGTTTGCCGATACATCGGGCTGCACACGCACATTCACCGCCTGCGTCGTAGAGAAGACGGTGACCGTGGGCGGGGTTTGAGCAGACGCGGCATGAAGTTTCTGCCTGTCGACTTTCAAGGATCGTATGAGAAGTGCCGCTGCTTCAGCGCGACTGACCGGCTCATCCGCCTTTACAATATTGAGCGGCATTCCCGCATCATCAAGATAGCCTGTCACCAGTCCAAATATGTATCCCGTTGCAATCGCTTTGGCGTAGGGATCGGACGAATGCACATCGGTAAACGGATGATCGTGCTCTGCAAGAGGGATATCCAGTGCCTCCAGAATAATCTGTACGACAGCTCCTCTCGGAGCGGGTGCATGCACATCAATTCCCGTCGCGTACAACGATGTCTTTGCTTCTATCGCTGCTACCCACTCCTCTGCCCATGTATTACGCGCTGTTCTGTTGCGAGGTGCCTGCGTCGATTGCTCCAGTTCCATGAGCAATGCGACCATTTTCGCTATCTGCGCATAGGTGACAGGATCGCCCGGACCAAACATATTGGTTGTCGTGCCGTCCAAATTTATATAACCGGACACCACGCCTTTTTGGTACAACGTTTCAATAAAAGATGTATACCACGCATCATGTGCAACGTCGACAAAACTGGTCTCCGACGGCTGGCCGGGCTCTGAAGCCGATGAATGTTCCGCTGCGGGCGCACTGCTGGACGCACCGCTCGATGAGCCGCTGGTTCCGATCGTCGATAGCGGCGAGTACGTCCCCGATCGTCGTCGGGATCCTCCACCTGTCGGCTGCTTTGGAGAACTCGAGCTACTGCTCGAACTACTCGAACTGCTGCTACTGCTTGAGGATGCTGTGACAACCTGGCTGAGTATCGTTGAGGTGGAGCCATGATAGTACGAACTGCCGCTGTATGTGACAGTAACCGGATGTGTTCCCACCGTCAGAGAGGAAGTGGAAAGCCTGCCCGATCCGCTGCCGAGTGTGGCGGTACCGATACTCACCGCATTGTCGTAGAACGTAAGACCGCCTGTCGCACTGACAGGGCTCACAGTAGCCGTAAATGTCACACTCTGTCCTGCCAGCGACGGATTGACTGATGAGACGAGGATGAGTGAGCCGGTGTTCGTCACCGTGACCATTACGCTGGAGGATGTTTGCGAATTGCCTGCTGCATCGCGGGCAGTTGCGGTGAGAGTGTGCGAACCGAGTGTCGCGCCGGTGGTGCTCCACATAATGGTGTACGGAGCAGCTGTGTCTTCGCTTTGTAAGTTTGATCCATCCAGCTTGAATTGTACGCCCACCACTCCCACGTTGTCCGAGGCAGATGCGCTCACAGTGGTGCTGCCCGACACGGTTGCACCGGTGAGAGGAGTGGAAAGGGAAATGCTGGGAGCTGTGGTGTCTGCGGCGGTCGTGAACGTGGCATTTGCCCCCGAACCGGTAAAGCCGGCCAGATCAGCGGATTTTACCTTGAAATTGTAGAGTGTCGATGGAGCGAGTCCGGTGATTCTGGCTGTATGACTTGTCACGTACGAACCCGACAGCGTGGTAGAAGAACCGTAGGCCGTCGTTGTTCCGTAGTCGACTTGCGATGTACTGAGCTCGTTGGTTGTCCACGTAATGGTAGCGCCGCTGAGTGTAATGTTGCTGGCTGCAACAGACGACACCACGGGCGGCAGCATGGGAATGGCACCCATGTCGGGACTGCCGTCGGTTGGCGAACCGGCGCCGCGCAGCTGGGTATTGGTCGGTTCATACCCTGCCCGTACCCACTGTAGCAGGTTGGCAACGGTATAGCGCGCATCGTAGCCGCTTGCGTCGTTACGGGACATCAGTTCTGCAATCGCATTCGCCGCCGTTCCCGGGCCGCCAAGGGACGCATCCCAACTTGCAATATTGCGTGTCGGATCCGCAAATTGCGGGTCAGCTTCCAGATCGTGCGTCCCCGGGGTGTAGCTGCTCCATTCAAGGTTATTGTAGCGTCCGGCACCGGCAGTCAGGTTGTAATGCGTGCTGTAATCCAAGTCAGTCACGGCGTCCGGGACGTTATCGTTGGTACCCGAATCGCCAAAAATATAGCCGCCGACTGAACCGCCGGTTCTCATACAAATATTGTTGCGATACGCCGCAATGAGGTTCGCTTTGCCGGCATACGTTTCGCCGATGTATGAACACGTGACGGTGCGGGGAATGAGAATCGTATTGTTCCGGAAAATACTGCCAGATGCAGTAGATGCGCCGCCGGCCGACACGAAAGCGGATATTCTGGTTTTGCCTGTAGCGGAAATGACCACGTTACCCGATGCCGTTACTTTGCCCGTCGATGGCACAAAGATAATGTCCCCATCGTCGGTACCGCCGCTAAAGTCGGTTTCAAAGACGTTGTCTCGTACAATCACGTTTGGATTGGAGCTTCCTACAGCAGTCGAGTTAATAAAGTGAGGATTATCTGTGGTTGCATACCAATAGTTACTGACAAGTGATTCTGTCGTATGCGGGCTGGTAAAAACGCTACCAGCCACAGTCGGAGCAATGAGGTTATTGAAAAAGACCCTGGCGTTGGCCACCGACCCCGCGCGGACAATGTAGCGACGGAATATGTTATTGGTTATTGTCCAGCCTGGTCCATACAGATTGATGCTTTTATCAACGATGTTGCCCGTAAAATTGCGCTGGCCAGATGGACTGCTGACAGCGCCAGGAAGCTGGATTGTTGCCGAATTCAGCGAGTTCGAGAACGTCACGTTATTGACAGCAAGATCGTCGCTGCTGTTATCGGTCCCGGCTATAGTGATCTGGCCACAGTTATCTATGGAGCCATCATTGAGTGTAAATATATTTTTGGCAGACGTCCGATTGTAGGCGTTGATTGCCGACACAGACGAGGTCCCCAAACGGTATAACCGAAAATTTTTGAATGAAAAACGCTGTGAGTGCAGCAAGTCACTGCCGATGTTTACTTTTACGATACCTGCTCCCGATCCTTGCAGCACGGCCGGGGAAGCAATTGACGCGCCGGTCATCGCCCAGACCACTCGGTCATCGCCTCCGCTTGTCCACAAGGAATACGCGCTCACGGTCGTGGAACTGTCCGGCGTCACAATGGTCATGGTACGCGCACCCTGGTTAATGGTGGGGCGGGTAGTAGTCGCCGCTCTCATATAGATATCGCCACGTACGGTCATATCATCGTTCATAGTTAATTTTCCGTTCAAGGTAATCGCCGGGGTTGGTAATGTGCCGATAGTGACACCCGTTGTGCCATCGCTGGCTATGTTGGTATCGGCAACGACGGCTGATGCGGCCTGATTGGTGGCAATGCGAACCGTCGTGCTTACCGCGAAGGAGGAAGTCGTGCCGCGGAAAATATCGAACCCTGTTGCATTCGTCGGCAATACGCTTGGAAGTGTGATATCGACACGCTGACTACTTGTAGGAGACAAGTTGGATGGACTCGCCGCCTTCTGCAAGGTGAAGGCGGTGCCGGAACTGTCTCGCCCGACCACCCAATAATACACAGCAGTGCTGTTGAACGTGGTTGCCTGAGAAGCAGTCGCAATAGTAGGAGCCGTAGGGTTGGCACCAAGATTGGCGCCGATTGTGACGGCATTGCCCGAGGTGACGGTAACCGTATGTGCAGCGGCAATATTGACCGTGTCACCGGCCGCCGGTACGTTGCCGCCGGTCCAGGTGGAAGTGCTGGACCAGTTGCCCGTCTGGGCACTGGTAATAGCGGCTGCATGCGAAAAAAGAGGTACGAGTGCGCATGTACAGGCAACAAAGATGCGAGCGGATAGTTTCATTACAACACGATACCATAAAATATTTTTAATAAAATAAACCAACACCCATTTACGCAAAATCTAGCAACCCGAAATATAAATTGTTTTACGCAAATTAAACAAAAACTCCAAAATCTTTGGAAATTGGTAGTTGGTCTTTGGTAATTATCTTAGCTATTCGGCTCGCTCGACGAACTGGAAGAATCGGAACTCGATGTGCTGGACTCCGAACTCGATGTACTGGATTCAGAGCTACTGCTCGATTCTTCACTCGATGACGAACTGCTTGTAACCGAACTTTCGCTGTTCGACTCGGAACTACCGCTACTCGATTCTTCGCTTACAAAAGAGTTGTCCGATTGCTCACTCGAACTGTCGGAGGAAACGGCGAGCGCATTCCCCTGCTCCTGGACCACTGCCTGGTACCCGACAGGGAGAAGGAGGATTTTCGGATCGCTTGTCCCGTTCCATGTAAAGGTGATGTGTAAATCCGGATGATCCCACTGTGCATCGGTGTGGTAGCGACTGCAACTGAACGGCTGACCATCGGTATCCAGAATCGTCTGATTGCGCACGCACGCATTCCAAATGGCGTTGGTGGAAACCGGCACACCTGCATGATCGACCGGGAAGGCGATGAAGCTGCCTGTCATAGTGGTGCCACTACTGGTACGCGGAGCATCGGTTGGAATCGCAATCCACGAGAAGGTGACAGTTTCTGGAGCCGGACTGGCAATGCGGATGGTGAAACCGGTTGCGGTTGCCTTCGAGACAGCGTAGAGAACCGGGTAGTCCGGTGATGCCGTGACAATCGGCTTGGCAGTGAAACCACTCGAGAACAGCACCGTGACCGACGTACCGGTCTGCGGAATAACGGCATAACCCACTTGTTTACTGCTGAGCTTGAGCTCGCCCTTCAGTTCCACGTCGCCGAAGAAGACAGCCAGACCGTTGATGGTCACGCCACCGATAACTTTGAGACTGTTGTGATCGAGCAGTGAACCGATATTCACCTCCGATCCACTGAGTGTCAGTGAGCCGAGTGAGAAACCGCTGCCGGTTGCTACCGGTCCGTCGATGCGCAATCCGCCCTGAATAGTTGCTCCGGCAGAAACCGACAGCGAGCGTGAGACGATCGACCCGCTCGCGTCGATGGCGGCAGCATGAAGGGTGCCGAGAATCGCTGCATCCGCTTCCACCCGCAGATTTGCCAGAGTAACACTCGTTGCTTTGAGCGCGCCGGAAAGGAACATGTCAGCTGTCACCACTGTTGCGCCGCTGTTTGCAGACAGGCCGTAGCGCTTCTGCATCACATTGGCGATACCGTCGGCAGAGAGAGTCACGCCGGAGGACGACAGGCGCTGGTCGATGAGTTGGCGCACCTGTGCCGCCACATCGAGTGCGGCCAGCTGGTCGTGCACGACGGCTGTGACGCTGTCATCAAGATTGAAATTGCGGATGGTATCGCCGACCATTTGATTCACCTGATCTTCGATCTTCATAGCCGCAATGCTGTCGAGCACTTTCTGTTCCACTCCTTCGACAGTGAGTGACTGGTTGCGGCGCGAGATGAGCACATTGATCACCGCCTCGGGTCCGCTTGTGCCATTGAAAGCCTCGAGTGCAACTCCGACCGTGCTTTCGCCGGCATTGGCGCGACGGGCGAAGCCCGGCTTGCTTGCCGAGGTGAGAGAATCGCCCGGATGAACCGGACCATTTTCGAGCGTTACTTTTGCCGGCACCTGACCGATAAGACCGACCAATTTGTAGCCCGGCGGCATCACCCCGTCGGCGCCGGTGATGCGGTTTCCGATGTAGGCCGGATGCGTGGAAATAATACCCATCAGGTTGGTATCGGCGTCGCGCGTACAACGCTTGACGGTATTGTCATCCAGCGGATCAATACACACCACTTCACCCGGCATCAAATCCGGATCTTTGGATGCAAACCACTCGGCGTAGTCGGCACCGGCAGAGTTGTAGACACCGTCGGCATACACCGCGCCGCTGCCGGAAATGCGGAAGACCGTATTGTTCGTCGAACTGACATCCGTAATAATCTTGAACATATCCTGCGTGGCACTCGTCTCGCGGCTGCGGATGCGGATACCTTCAATGTTATCGCTGTCTTTGGTTTCGATATACAGCGCAGCCGTAGGCACAACGGCACCACCCGAACCGAGGGCGAGCATGGCACCCGATTTACTGGTAATGGAAAGAGTGTACGCGCCTGTCGAGCTGTTATTGAACATGCTTGGACCCTGTGCGTGTATGCCACGACCGAATACACCGGCTCCGATAACATCCAGACTACCGTAAACCGTTGCATTGCCACGCACGGCAAGTGTCCCGACTTCAATGCCACCGGCTTCCAGCTGCTGAATGTACGCGCCGCCAAGATCGGTAACGTTGATGGACGAGTTTGTATAATCGATGGTATAGGCGTAGCGACCTTGCACAGATATGCCCTGTAACAGAGCGCCAAACGCTGTCGCTCCCGCAAAGACCGGAACGCGCGGGTTGCTGATATCGTATGCCTGAAGGCTGTTTGATCCGTTGGCAATGTAGACGTACCGTCCGCTCACATCAAATGATGCTGCGTTGCCGCTGATCGTCGATACCAGTACGGCACTCAGTGGATTGCTGATGTCGTAAATCTTCATGCCCAGACCTCCGGTTGCCCCCAGATACAGATACTTTCCGACAACTTTCAGCTGACTGTAACGGAAGGCCGTACTGATGGTTGCCGCCGTGAACGGGGTAGCAGGGTTCGATACATCCACGACATAGGTGGCTGCCGTCCCAAAAGAGTTCGAGACGTAGGCATAGCGTCCGGACACTGTCACACCGCCGCCGTATTTTCCGAAGGTAAGGCTGCCTACTACAAACGGCGCTGACGGATTCGATATATCCGTCACCCGGAAAACGCCGCTGTGAAACGTCTGCGAATACAGATAACGACCCTGAATGGCAAAATTCGCCTGCGTGCCGCCGGCTATAACCGAGCCCATAGCAACCGGCGAAGACGGATTACTGACATCGTAAATACGGACGTTCGAGGTGCCGGTATAGTTCTGTACGTAAGCATAGCGGCCCTGCACCAGCACGCCGTACGGACCGTTGATACCGGAAGTAGTGGTGGAAACAAGCTGTGGCTGCCTGGTGGATACATCGAAGATCTGGAAACTGTTTGCCGTGTAGTTGACCACGTAGGCGTAGCGGCCTTGTACGGCAATAGCAGCCGGATTTGCCTGCGTTGCACCGGAACCTGCGAAGCGTGCCGGCATTCTGCTTGTCACGTATAATTGCGGCGCCATGGCACCGGTACCGTTTCGCATGGCACCCGTACCCATCATGATAGTGCCGTAACGGTTATCGGTTTTTTCGAGCGGCTGCGAACCTGTCCCAGTGACAGTAAGAACCGAGCCTGAGAAGCTGCCAGCGTAGAAATTTGCATTGGTCTGCAGGGCATTGCCTGTCGGACGATACAGGTTGACATCGAAAGTCGTACCAGTGCCGAATTGCACGTGGAATGCGCCAAGCTTGCCGCGAGATGCAATGCGTAACGCACCTGTATTGGAGAAAATGCCCAAGCCTGTTGTACCGGTTCCGGTAGCCGATGTGCTGTAAATAACGCTCGGCCCCATAGCATTGAACCCGACGCCAAAAGTAGCACCACCGCGTACGTCCATGCCGCCAAAGATACGTGCAGTACCGGCAACCGCAAGGTCGGTCACCTCCAGTCCGCCGACTTCCAGCTGCTGGATGTACGCACCTCCCAGATCGAACGTATTCAAAGCACGTGATGTCGGCGCAATGACCATGGCGTAACGTCCTTGAATAGCCATAACATCCCCGCCGGCACCCGTCGTCATGCTTCCGACCTGCGATACAGCGGATGTATTAGACACGTCAAAGACGCGCACACCGCCGCTTACACCACAATACAGATAGCGTCCCTGAATACTTGGCGTATTACATGTGACGCCAATATTGGTTGTACTTGTCACGCTCGGACTTGCCGCGTTGCTGATATCCACAATCTGCAATCGCGTATTGTCATTGATGACGTACAGATAACGATTTTGAATAACAACACCATAGATGCCGCTGGCGGAAAACAGTGATGTGGTGGAGACAACTGCCGGATTGGTCGGGTTATTGATATCAACGGCAAACAATTGTGTGGAGCTAGCCCCATAAACATAACGTCCGTTACTGGCAATTTTGGTCACTGACGAAGCAAATGTCGTGCCACCGACACGTAAGGGAACGGCAGGGTTTGACACATCGTAGACAACAAACGTCGTACCAAGCGATAGGTAGGCGTAACGACCCTGCACAATAACCTGTGATGAACTGCCGCCGATGGATGTGGTGGATACGGTAAACGGAGCTATCGGGTTGGACACATCGATCACACGTAACTGACTGGATCCGACCGTATACGCATACCTTCCCTGTACCGTAATGGCGTTTTCGGCTCCGCCGGTTGTCAGCGTGCTGAGAGCAATGACTTTTTGGGGATTGCTCACATTGAAAATCTGCATCTGACTGATAATTGAATTCACGTATACATAGCGCCCCTGAATAGCAATCGCCTGCACCCCCGCAATCGTGGCGCCCGTACCGATCCAGGTTCCCGGACTACGACCTGCCACATACAGCTGCGGCGTAATGGCACCGGTACTGTTTCGCATGGCGCCCGAACCCATAATGATTGTACCGTAGCGGATATCTGTTGCCATAAGCGGCGAGCCGCCTGTGCCGGAAATCGTGAGCGACTTACCTGAAAAAGAGCCCTTTGTCGTAATGCCGCCCTTTGTGACAATGCTGCCGGAATTCGTGATGTTACCGGAGATATTCAGCGACGAGCCGGACATGGAACCGCGTATGAGCAGCTGTGTACCCGAAAGCGATGCTGCATACAGATTCGCATTTGTCTGAAGAGCATTGCCTGTGGGACGGCGCAGCTGAACATCGTACGTCGTACCTGTGCCAAACATGATATGAGCCGTATTTGTCGTACCGCGGGCGGCAATGCGCAAGGCACCGGAGTAAGCGGAAATGACGGTGAACGCATTGGAACCTGTACTGGTATTGACAATGGCAGACTGACCCTGCACATAGATTCCGCGGCCAAACGAGGCGCCCCCCGCCACATTCAGTTCACCGAAAACGGCTGCATTTCCCCTCACCACCAACTGGCTTGTCTCGATGCCGCCGACTTCCAGCTGCTGGATGTACGTACCGCCAATATCAAACGTATTGATTGCATTTTTTGAACCGTTCAACGCATACAAATACCTTCCTTGGACCGAGACGTCATTAATCGTTCCGACGTACGGAATGGTGCCGACTGTTTTGGCGACGCGAGGATTACTGATGTCAACAACGCTCACAACGCCGCTGAGATCCGTTACATACAGGTAGCGCCCTTGCAGCGACAGCCTGCGTCGTCCGTTATTTCCAGATCCGACAGCCAGTGTCTTTACAAGCGTGGGGCTGGACGGAGTGCTGACATCAATAATCTGCACCGTCGAACTGACACCGCTGGCCAGATACACATACCGGCCCTGCGCCACGAGCGCTGATACGTTGGCGGAAATACTGCTGCTGATAGTTCCCACCTTCACCATGTTCGACGGGTTCGAAATATCAAAGACGCTGAATGCGGCAGTGCAGCACGTACCGTTGCTGACGTAGAGGTACCTGCCTTGTGCCGCCATGTAGGATGTCTGAGTCGAATTGGAAAAGCCCGCCGTACCAACCGCCACTATGCTGGAAGGATTACTGATATCGTACGCAGTCAGCGTACCGGAGCTGGGTACGACTCCAAACAGGTAACGTCCCTGCACCTCATCCGCTGCTCCCGCAATGTTGGCGATCAAAAACGGCACGGTTGGACTGGATACATCGAAGACGTATATCTGATTGTTCTGGAAATTGGAAAGGTACGCGTAGTGGCCTGACACAATAAGGCTCGAGACAGCCTGGTTGGCCGAACCGAAAGCGGTGGAGCTTAAGCGGACAGGCGATTGCGGGACGGAAATATCATATATTTCCAGCTTGGGCTGCAGACCGGAGGATTGATTGAAGTTCGCTATGTAAGCAAGTCTGCCCTGCAACTTCATCACGTACGGCGTGATGGATGTCGCGCCGGAGCCAATGTAACCCGAAGGATAACTGATGCCGGTGTACAAGTTCGGCGTCATGGCACCTGTGGATGTCACCGCAAGAGAAGTACTGCCCGATCCGATAAGAAGAGTGTTTGTCGTAGTATCCGTCGTAAGCAGCGGACGCGATCCTGTACCGGTGACAGTCAGGCTCCTGCCGGACATGGTGCCGCGAATCATCGCATTTCCGTTGAGAAGAAGGCCTGCTCCCGAAAATATACTCTTCGTGATGATACTGTTTTTGGTGACAATGCTGCCGGAATTCGTGATGTTACCGGAAATATTCAGCGACGAGCCGGAAATGGCTGCACGCACGGTGAGATTTCCGGTCATGGTGCCGCCGGCCGTTCTGAGGTAGCGGCTGTCACCGATGGTGACGACGTTGCCGGAACCGAAGGTGCCTGCACCTCCGCCGGTTAAGTCCGTTCCGCAGGTGACGTTGCCGTTTCCGTCCGTCTTGAGTGTACAGTTGCCGAAGTTCTGGAACATCAGCGCTCCTTTGAGAATCATGCCGCCGGAGCCGGAGATGAGACCGGAGATTTTAAGAGCGGAACCGGAGATGGTGCCGACGACATCGAGTTTGGTGCCGGCCGAGACGGAGGTTTTGCCGATGGAAAGCGATCCGTTTTGAATGTAGCTGTTGCCGTTCATGATGGTAAGAAGACCGCCGGAGAGCGTGCCGCGTGCCGCAACGTTGCCGCTGGCGATCAATGAGCCGGAGGTCGACAAGCCTTTCTGCGCGAAGAGGTACGCACCCGAGAGTGTCTGACGAACATTGAGGCCGAGGAAGCCGCTTGTCAGGTCGATGGTCAGGCTGCCGGTCATGGTGCCGCCGGCTTTGCGGATGTACCGATTGTCCGCCGTACCCATGTCCAGACCGGCCGAGGCCGTATTGTCGGTACCGCACACAAGATTGCCATTGCTGTCAGTATCGATGGTGTCACAGTTTCGCAAGCCCGAAAGCGTGAGCAGTGCACCGGAAAGCGATCCGCGTGTGGTTATGCTTCCCCTGGAAACGAGCGTACCCGAACTGGTAATGTTACCGGAGATGTTCAGCGACGAGCCGGAAATGGCTGCACGCACCGTGAGATTTCCGGTCATGGTGCCGCCGGCCGTTCTGAGGTAGCGGCTGTCACCGATGGTGACGACGTTGCCGGAGGAGAAGGACGGGGTAGCGGTGCCGCACGAAAGAGATCCGTTGGCATTGGTGACAAGGACGGCACAGTTCTTAAGGCTTGATACGGTGAGCAATGAGCCCGACAACGTACCACGGAAGGTAGCATTTCCCTGAACGAGAATGCCGCCGGAGCCGGAGATGAGACCGGAGATTTTAAGAGACGAACCGGAGATGGTACCGACGACATCGAGTTTGGTTTGCGGCGAAATCTTACCCACACCAAGCCGGCCGAGAATGTAACTGTCGCCCGACTGAACGGTGAGATTGGCGCCGGACAATGATCCGCGTGCCGCAACGTTGCCGCCGGCGATCAATGAGCCGGAGGTCGACAAGCCTTTCTGCGCAAAGAGGTACGCACCCGAGAGTGTCTGACGGACATTGAGGCCGAGGAAGCCGCTTGTCAGGTCGATGGTCAGGCTGCCGGTCATGGTGCCGCCGGCTTTGCGGATGTACCGCGCATCACCGAGAGTGAGGACATTGCCGGAGGAGAAGGTGCCTGCACCGCCGGACACCGTTGCCCACGTCAGATTACCGGCGCCGTCTGTTTTCAGGTATCCGTTGGGCGTCTGGCTGCCGGCAAAACTGTACGTCTGGCCGTTAATAGTGAGAGTTGAATTGAATCGGACATCTTTGGTGAATACCGTCGTACCGGAAAAGCCGGCCGAGCCCATAATGCGCAACGCGGCACCCGAGAGAGTGCCTCGCACTGTGGTGTCATTTTTCAAAAGCGCCGTGCCGGCAACCGCAAGCGCACCGGAGGAAGACAAACCTTTTTCAGCATGCAGATACGCACCCGATGCCGTCTGCACAATGTTCAGACCCAGAGAGCCGGACTTCAGATTGATCGTGAGTCCGCCGGTCATGGTATCCCCGGTCTGCTTGACGTAATGCGTGTCTGCATACAACTGAGAAAGCCCGGTTACTGAGACAGACGACCACATCAGTCCGCCTGTGGGCGTGACAGTCAGCACCTGTCCGTTGGTCCCGATGCCGAAATCCATGAATGTCCCCGCAGCATTTCCAACCAGGAGCGACCCGGAACCAATACTGCCAAGGCCTGTTCCTCCTCTTCCGACTGAGAGCACGCCTGTCACTTCACTGCCGAGGTTGATCGGCTGGCCACCGAAATCACGCTGACTGCCGCCGGAAGTCGCTGTCGAAGCGGATGGCTGGCTGCCGCCCCCTCCGTAATGACGCTCCACCGGTGATCCGTCCGCAGGCTGCACATACGGCATACGTCCGCTGCTTACGGGATGCAGGGAGGAATAGGCCTGATCAATATCAATCCATACCAATCGGCCGTTTTGATAGCCGAGAACCTGGCCGTCTGTCGCAGGGCCCAGCGCCATCAGCACTGTTTGCAACGAGCGGGAGAAGAGACCGGCACTCGCCGCGGTGGAGGACGCATCAGACCGGATCGCAGGCATCGCTGTGCCATGAGCTGCGGCCACTGATTGCAGCTGCGCAAGTCTGGCATTGCGGCGTGCCGTCACACCCGCATCCTCTGTTGCCGGCACGACGGACAAATCGGATGCCACTGCCGTGCCGCCTGCTGCCGGACCATAGAACACCGGCTGAGTACCGGCAGCCGCATGATTCTGAGACAGGCGCGCCATACGACGCTCGTATATTTTTTCGTCATCGGAATAGACCGTTTCGTGGATCACCGCTTCTCTTCCATGCGAAGTAAAGATATCTTCCTGCGTAAAGAGAGGCATCGCGGCATTATCGATAACCGCATTCACCGAACGGGTCATGTGAGCCACCCCTGTAAACGGACGGATGCCAGTATTCACGATCAATGCAGTGCTGCCCTTTCTGTCGAGCCCAAGAGACAGGCGACTGATCATCGCACCCTTGGGGATAATTTCCACTTCAGGTGTATTCAGAAACAGCAGTCCGCCCGGTGCATTCAGGCTGGATGCCTGCGTCATCACTACAGCCGCAAGCGGCACGAGCATCATGCCCACTGCCATGAGCATCGAGGAGAGCCGGTAAGGACGGTGACTGTAACTCACTGGTGGAAAGAGGAAGTGTCGTTGGACGTGATACTGAAAATTTCGCCGACCTGGGTCTGTATGTCATACGCAAAGGTCGACAACTGATGTGATGCAAGGAGCCAGCTGATGGCAACGAGCGAGAGCGCCACCCCTGTCCTGCGGAGCACGTGATGAAAGGCGCTGAGTGCGCGCGTTGCAGGTATCACATTCCCCTGCCTGTTTTCAGAAACAGACGCCGACGCCTCTCCAGAAAAGATAAACGCCTGTGTGTCGGCAGGTCTCTCGTGTAGAACCGGCAGCGGGCCGGTACCTGCCGCTTCGCCTGAATCGATCTGTACCAATGCCCTGTCCAGCTCCTGGACCGACATCCATATCCCCTGTTCGCGTGCCAGAATCTGCAACAACTGCTTTTTGTCCGCATACGGGTACCAACGGCGGTAATGCGCCACTGTCTGAAGCTGTTGCAGGGACATGCAGGGCTTTTTTGTCTTCAATGCACGGTGCGAACGCTCTTCCAGACAGAAGGGATTGTCCGGATCGAAGCGAACCAGCCAGCGCTGCAGTGTGGTGCGTGCAATGGCGAAGTAATGACATGTTTTACTGACAGATCGGCCATGTTCGACAAAATACACCAGCCATTCCAGACGCTGTTTTGCCTCCGGAGAGAGACACAGTTCCTCCTGCCTCTTTTGGAGACTGAGTAGCTGCTCACGCTGGAGAGAGGCAGATCGCATGAAGAGTTGTGTGTGTTGGTATGCGCGTGTCGCGCGTCGTCGCAAACGAAACTTTTCTGATCATTATAGCAGAAAACCCTTTTTCCCACAATAGGCCCGACATCCGTTTTTACGCGTATGGCAACGGTGCGGGCATAGTCCGCCCGCATCATCCGTCCTGCCTGCTTTTTCAGCGAGCATGCCGGTACCTCTGACGCGCAACGGTATCGGGAGCCGGTACACGCTTCAGAAAAAATAAACGGCTTCAGGAAGCCGCAAAAGCTGTAGCGGATCACACATCACGCTGCAGACCGGGCCGGCATGCCCTCGATTATGCCGGAATCGGGCGGCACACAGTCGGCAGCTGTGGTATTCTGCCGGCCATGCAGACTGCTTCCGTCATCCGGCCGTTTCTGAACTTCACCCTGGACGAGACACACTTCGACGGACTGGGAAAAAGATATCAGGGAAAAGTGCGCGATGTCTACGACCAGGGCAGGCAGGCCATTCTGATTGCCACAGACCGTCAATCGGCTTTCGATATTTCCTGGTGCACCATTCCTCTCAAAGGCCAGGTCCTGAACCAGATCAGCACCTGGTGGTTTGAGCACATCAAAGACATTGCACCGATTCATGTGCTGTCCTCACCCGATCCAAACGTGACGGTCGTCAAAACGCTCAAAATGCTGAAAGTGGAAATTGTTGTCCGCGCCTATTTGACAGGCTCAACCGGCACATCGGCGTGGGTGAATTACAGTAAGGGTATGCGCAATATTTGCGGGAACATGCTGCCTGACGGAATGAGGAAAAATGCCAGGTTAGCCGCGCCGATTATCACGCCGACAACAAAATCCGAAAACGATGAGCTCATTGATCCAGGCGGTATTATCGAACGCGGTCTTGCAACCAAAGAGCAGTGGAAACAGATTGAAGACATAGCATTTGCACTGTTTGCGCGTGGACAGGAAATTGCCCAGAAACGCGGACTTATTCTGGTCGACACCAAATATGAAATGGGTTTCGATGCTGACGGGAAATTGACCATCGGCGATGAAGTCCATACACCGGATTCCTCGCGCTACTGGGTCGCGGAAAGTTACGAAAAACGGCTCAGTGAAGGGCTGGAACCCGAAAGTCTGGATAAAGAATTCTTCCGTCTGTGGCTCAAGGCCCAGGGCTTTGACTACGGTAAGGCGAAGCCCGACATTTCCGATGATGTCCGCCTCATGCTGGCGATTAAATACATCGATTTGTACGAACGGATGACGGGAACAGATTTCGTTGTGCCGCCGGCGCAGGATATACAGGCAAGGATTGCAAAGAATGTGGAACGCTATCGCGTGCAAGAACCAAGAAACAAGCATTAAAAAATAACCTGAATAACTATCTTCAATTGCATTCTTGAAGCTTGAAATTTTTGTTATTTGCTTCTTGTATCTTGATTATTTTATCAACTTCCAGCCCACACCAACGCCGTTTTTTACTCTCCATCCGGCTGGAACTTCGAGTACTGCCGTCGTCTGTTCGCGCGACTTGTACTGAGGGCAATTCTCTGTGGAAGAAACAGGACACGGCTGAACATTGTCTTCAGCGCTCGCCATATCACCGTTGATATCGAAGAAGATCATATCAAGCGGGATTTCCGTATTCTTCATCCACATGCTCACCATCTGCGGCTTATCGAATACAAACAGCATGCCATGACCATCTTCCAGCTTGGTACGATTCTGCAAACCTTTGTTGCGGTCTTTCTCTGTTTTCACCACTTCTACTGTTAGCGGGATTTGCTTGCTGCCATCCAAGGACGACAACGTGATTTTTTGAGTGCCGCAAGCGGCCAAAAATAAGCAGACGGAAGCGAGGAGAAGTTTGCGCATATGAGTAGATTATACGTGAGCAGTCAAGATAGCAAAGCCATGAAGAATGTAGAACGTAGGATTCTACTGTTCTATCGTTCTGCGTTCTGGCGCAATGATTCAATCACCTTCTTTCGATCAGCAGCTTTAAAAATATAGCTACCGGCGACGATATTATTGACTCCGGCTGCAACAGCCATTTTGGCTGTTGATGCATCAATACCGCCATCGATCTGAATCATAGCCTGTGGTTTGCGGGCACGGATTTCCTTCACTTTTTCCAGCACTTCCGGCCGGAACGCCTGGCCGCCAAAACCGGGCTGGACGGACATAATCAGGTACAGATCCACGTCGTCAAAAATATCGTCAATTGTCGACAATGACGTTGCGGGATTCACAGCGATACCGGCGGTTGCACCACCGGCATGGATGGCTTTTATCAGGGCTCGACGGTCGTCGGTATGCAAGACGGTTTCGGCATGAAAACTGATATTTTTTGCGCCGGCAGCGAGGAATTCTCCAATGCGATCGGCAGGGTTTGTGACCATCAAGTGAACGTCGAGTAAAAGCTTGGTCTTGATACATTTCATGACAGGCGCACCAAAACTTAAGTTGGGGACAAAGTGTCCGTCCATAACATCAATCTGTATCCAGTCTGCTGATGCAATGGAATCAACTTCGTCCTGTAAACGACCAAAGTCGGCAGCAAGAATGGAGGGAGCGATAATCATGCTGCCTACTCTAGGCTAAAACTGATCAAAGAAAAATACCCTTCCTGCAACTTTCGCTGCAGGAAGGGATACGCTTTTCTGAACATGAGACGAAGGACGATGCCCCTCCAATGCGATAGAGGAGCTGATAATCTTAATCAACATCGGTCTTTCGCTCCATGTAACGCGAAAAGCGCATTATAGCTATAATCTAATTCTATTTATTTTTTGTCAAATTTTCCCCTTCTATAATATCTGCAAATACCACTCTTCCTTATGATATGATGTAATACATGACGTCCACTCTTCGAGTTGTCCTTGGTACCGATCATGCCGGATATGAACTGAAAGAAGCGATTAAAAAGCATTTGATCAGCAAAAAAATTGATGTGATTGATGTCGGGACATTTTCAGAAGAATCGTGTGATTATCCGCCGATCATGCAGCAGGCATGTGCGGCCGTTTTGGAGCATAAGTGTCTTGGGATTATTTTTGGCGGCAGTGGCAATGGCGAAGCAATGGTTGCCAACAAGGTGCCAGGCATCCGCTGCGCGCGCTGTGTATCGGTATGGGATGCGGAGATGGGGCGCAAGCATAACAATGCACAGATCATGGCACTGGGCGGTCGCGTCACAGAGCCAGAGCTCGCCTGCGCCATGGTCGATACATTTCTGGAAACAGCCTACGAAGGCGGGCGCCATCAGAAACGTCTGGAACAATTTCCCGATTACGACCCTGCGGCTGATCCTGCCGCATAATTTCCGCTCTCTTTTGTATGCCTCGCCCGAAAATCATTGCCGCCAACTGGAAAATGAATCCGCCGCCAAGCGATCTCTCTGCGTATCATGGGACAGATACCGTGCACGTGTTTGTCTTTCCGACTGCTATCGATTTTGCGTTATGCAAACAGCATAATCTGGTGTTTGGCGGACAGTGTGCACGCGCCGAAGAGAGTGGCGCGTTTACCGGTGATATAAGTATGAAAATGCTGGCCGCAAGTGGCGCCAGCGCAGTTCTGTGCGGCCATAGCGAACGCCGGCAGCAGCATGGTGAAACTGATGAGATGGTTGCCGCCCAGGCCAAAGAGGCACTTACCCATCACCTCACACCGTTCGTGTGTATTGGCGAAACATTGGCGCAGCGCGAAGCCGGCCAAGAAAAAGCTGTCATCAAAGAGCAGATGAAACTCTTGCCGCATGCCTCGCCAGGAATGGTGATCGCCTACGAACCGGTCTGGGCCATTGGCACGGGCAAAACTGCAACACCGCAGCAAGCGCAGGAGATGCACGCGTTCATCCGGTCACAGCTGCCGGAGGACGTACGCACCAAAACAATGATTCTCTACGGCGGATCCATGAATGCAGGCAATGCCAAAGACCTTTTGAGCATGCCCGATATCGACGGCGGACTGGTCGGTGGCGCATCCCTGAAACCAGCCGAATTCAAGGCGATTGTCGAAAGCTGTTAACGCTTGCGTGTCAGCTGTTCTCTGCGGCAAGCGTCGTCCGGCTTTTTGGATGCTTGTTGATAGTCTCCGTCAGTACCACCCAGAAGCTTATTTGAAAAGGCAAAAAAACCTGCTGCAGAACAATCGGCACCACCAGAGCGACATAGGGTGAGGAGAAGATGCTCACAATTATGGCTGCAGCCGTCAATGCGACTGTGCAGCCGGCTATTATCAGACTTATCAGTGTCATGTTTCCCACTACTTTCCACCAATACCCGGCAGTCCGCACATAGCTAAGGCGTACCGCCTTCCGGGATGAAACCCGCTCCTGTATGCGGATGATCTGAGCAAGCATAAAGCGCGGGTAATTGATGGCTCCAAGAACAATCATGAGACACAGACCTATTGCCAGCACCGCCGCACCCAGCATCAGCTGCTTGGCAATAATCAGGCCGACAGACACCAGGACAACAATGCAGCCAATCCATACATACGAATACAGCACTATCCAAATCGCCACCATAATCAAGGAACCGAAGAGTGCCGCTCCTTCCTTCAGCGCTTTGCCTTCCTTCTTTTCGCGGCGAGCCAATACCACCAGATAGTACAAAGCCGATACGATGGATACAGCCAGAAGCAGCAACATGCCCGCCAAAATCGCGGGGCCGAACCACGGATTCTGCTGATAAAAACTTGCCTGCGCAGCTGCTTTCTCAAGATTCTTATACACGGGCAGATCCATTGAACGAGCGAAATACATCTGGGGAATGTTGGCGATTGTCAGCAGAACCGACGACACGACAATCCCGCGCAGAAGAGAGACACGGAAATCGCGCAGAAGCTGTATTGCTGCATTGAAAAGTTCGCCGAATGTTTTTGCGGTGGAAGAAGGAGTCATACCAGGTATGCTAGCAAGCATACTGCATCAAAACAACCGGACTGCTAGACGCGCACCCATTTTCCCTCACCGACATTCTGAGCGGCTCCTTTCATTTCCAGAAGCGTGAGGGCGGCATTCACACTGGCTGCTTGTAACCCAGCTGCGACAAGCACATCATCGACCGATGCAGGCATACGCGAAAGCGCATGATACACGCTCGCCTCTTCCGGTGAATCCGTCACAACTGTCCGAGGTGACTGACGCATATCCGCAGGGACAATGCCCCGATCCGTCAGCAGTTGCAGAGGATCGCTAAGCAATGTTGCGCTACCGCGTGCAATAATCTGGTGACAACCAGCGTACTGTTCATCAAATATTTGTCCCGGCACGGCATAAACATCCCTGTTATAGTCGGTTGCCAGATCGGCAGTGATGAGCGAGCCCGAATCGGCAGCAGCTTCGATCACCACTGTTGCAGGACACAGGCCCGCAATAATTCTGTTGCGGGCGGGGAAAGTGAATTTGTCAGGCGGACAATCCAGAGGAAACTCCGAAAGCAGAAGGCCGCCTGCCTCGATTATATCTAGTGAAAGGGCTGTATTGGATTTTGGATACATCATGCCAAGTCCGTGGCCGACGACTCCCACCGTCTTGCCGCCTGCCCGCAGCGTTTCCCGTGCCACTTCGGCATCTATCCCGAATGCGAGCCCGCTTACGGTTACCACGTCGGCTGCTGTCAGTCCCCTCACCATCTTTTCCACCACTCGCTTTCCGTAACTACTCATATTCCGCGTGCCTACCAGCGCAATACATTGTTTGCTGAGAATGCTTATCGAGCCCTTATGGTAGAGGAAAACAGGCGGATCATTGATGGCTTGCAGCAGTGCCGGATACGCATCGTCCTCAATGGACAGAAAGCAAATCGAGCGCCTGGCGAGTTCTGCCTGATACTTCTCCACCTCAAACCCTTCCAGCCGATTGAGAACTTTGACGATAGTATCGCTTCGACAGCCGAGTTTTTTCAGCAGTGTCCCGTCGAGTGCCGCAAGAGCTTCTGCAAGCGATCCGAAGCTTTCCATCAGCAAATCGTACCGACGTTTCGTGAGCATGTTCAGATATGACCAGGTAAGAGCTGCGTGCAGATGCATAGACCAAAAGTGTAACAAAAAACCCGATTGATCCTGCGTGAGAATGCAATGATTAGTTTTTATGATGATTGTTTTTTAGCTTAAAATAGATCGATTGGGCGTTCTTTTGGTCCGTAGAACAGACTGACGAATGTAAAATGTACAATTGACAATGTACAATGGAATTTTGGCTTCTGGATTGATCAAAACATTATCAATATTCAAGCTCTTCGTTGTATAATTTCCAATTGATAATTCGGAACTGATACTTGATACTGTGCATCCGCAATTAATAATTGTTCATTGTAAATTTTCAATCGTACATTCTTTCGCCGCCTTAGCTCAGTGGTAGAGCATCGGTATCGTAAACCGAGGGTCCCGGGTTCAAATCCCGGAGGCGGCTCCACGTAAAGCGGCTACGCCGCCACGTGGCACAGCCGTTTACTATTGAAAATTTCCTAGCTTCCCTGCCGGACCTTAGAGGTCCTCTTTGGGGCCATAGTCAGCCGCGGCTGACGTAGGCTGAAAATCCGGTCAGCGGCTCCGCTACATTCTGTACGAATAACAATTATGGCAAGCTCGAAGCGTAACGTTTTGCTGTGCCTTACCGTCTTCTCTAGCGGCTCCACTCTTATTCTTCCTCGATAACCACTCCCTTTTGCTCCTCTTTTTTGCAGGAGCCTTCAGGAACGGAGCGGATGTCGACTGCGACTACGAGAATGCTTTTTACCTCCATTCTCCATTTTTTTATGATGACAGACAATATGCCCAAAGACCCTGTACCTATGCCAGACACAGCTCCGGCAACTGAACCAAAAGGCACCGATCATCCGACAGGCAAGCCAATGCCAGAAACGTCAAAGCAATAGAAGCGCTACGGCTCTGCCGGCTTTATCCGGCAGAGCCGATAATCCAACCTATGAGATGAGCTTTCATTACACTCTAAACGTATTTTTTTGCTGTTATACTGCGTGACGATTAATTGACTAAAATCAATATTATTGTATTATAAACAAGATTGCAGGACTGTGCACGATGCACAAACGTCTGCTTTCGGCCTACTCGTTGTAGGCTCCTGTTGCTCATTTCACAGCTTCGGACAATGCAATTTCAGAAAGCGAGCTCGCAATGACCTCTGCGATCATGGTTCTCAGCCTGCTGCTTCCGACCCAGACGGCGACCAACGTCAAATTTGTCGATGAGGGATTCATTTTCCCCGTCGTGCTCCAAATTGACTCCAATCAGTACGTCTGGACGGGCGGTACATTGCCGCTCTTCAAAGACAAGCCGACCGCGATCGTGATTCAGCCGGGGCCGCACGTCATTCTCTGTCGCAACTCAACCTTCGGGTTCCCGCAACCCGTCGAGTTCGCGGTGCGAGCGAAGGATGGTACCGTTTCATGGGAATCCGGCGTTACAGTTGACTCCAAACAGATCGACCTTACACCGGGGCAAACGCTCGAAGTCCGCGTTCAGAAACCTTTCTTGTCCTACAACGGACAGAAAGTGTTACTGCCGGTTCGGGGCGTTCACGCCGTGCTGATCGGCACTCGACCCTACTGGTTCTATTTCTCCAATGATAGACCAGCAATCCAAGGCCAGGAGCCGGCATACTACGGCGATTTTCCTCTGGGATATGAAGAGTATCCCAATGGAATGTTCTTCTTGGCCGACGAAGCCAAGTGGGGCATTAAGGGTGTTGCCAAGGATTTGGCGCACAAGATCTACACGGACGTACAGCAAAACAAGGTGACACCCGACCACCGGGGAAACTGTCACTGGTCGCTTCTGACAACCATGACTCCCGACGGCCTGGTGCCGCCGGATCTCAAGAAGCTCACGGAGGCCGATTTCGAAAAGGCCATCCGACAGGCTTTTGAAGGAATGCTGGCCCATAATTTCCATCGGCCGATCCCGGCCGGGGAAATTAAATACCTCAAGAGCCTGGGCATGCTCCCACCGGATTTCAGAGAGGAACGAGAAACGCTGATTTCCATGGCCGAAGATCTGCTGCTGGCAAAGGGGCCATACGGTCTCAAGCGCTGGCTGCCGATTCGCGCTAAACAAGTTGAGGCGGCCAAGAAAGCTGCTGAGTCCAAGGCCAAGACGGCTGCCCCGAAGTAATACTGTCCGAGCAACAGGAGAAGGCCCGCATGACGTGGGCCTTTTTACAGTGACTATGAAACTGTTTATTTGCTAATTTATATTAATTATGTTATAATATACACATTACATCCATACCAACACTCCTCTATGAAGAAGAAACACTTTGCGAGTCAGATCGGTTCTGCCGCTTTGGTTGCGGCAATTGTCTCTGGAGCTGTCACCTCTGCCAGCCTGTCTTTTGCCGAAAGTGCGAGTGATACTCATCAACCTAAAATGTCGATCGACGGTCAGACAAAGCCGGAGTTCCGTCCTATGGATCAACAGAATATGCGCCCGATGGAACAAGGTCAGATGCAACCGGAGATGAAGAAACTCGATGGAACACAGCCTCAGTTTCGCCCGATGAATGCGAACGATACAATACTGCCGCCTCCAGAAAACTTGAAAGGTGACGTAAAGAATGCAGCTGGCAATCAGCCGACCGATCGAATGCAGCAGCCGATGAAGCCACTCGACGTTCTCAGGAAACTTCTCAATGGCAAGACTGAGCAAACGACCTCGGCTCCAGCTACAGATGGATCGAATCCATCCAATGACCGCCGGATGCTACCTCCTCTTAAGGAAATGCCGGTTGGCACACAGATGAAAAAGTCTGAAGATGCACCAATGCCTCGGACCACATCAACTGAGCAGAAGAATGAAACGATGCAAAAGTCATCTGATCAGAATGCAACTGGCAATCAGCAAACGGAGCAGGTACGGCCACCAATGTCAGTTGCCGCTCTCCAGAAAAAAGTCACACTGCTCAACAAGCAAATGACTCTGCTGGACAAGAAAATCGCCCTCAACGACAAACGTATTGCTGATACAGAGAAGAAAATCGCCTCAACAACCAAAGAATCGACTCTGAAGTCCTTGCATATGAAACTCGACCGCTACCAGCTTGAAAATGATAATCTGGCAGACCGAAAGGATAATCTTCAGGAACAGATTGACGATCTGACACTCGAAATAGAAATGCAGGCATCCATGGACGAAACTGTGACAGCTGAATAAGAAACCGCGCCACCATAAAACGGCTCGCCGAACGGCGCGCCGTTTTTTTATTTAATCAATACTATTCACCGTGCAGGTTCTTCTAGTATTTTCATAATTGCCTCGCGTGTAATTTTTTCTGTATCAACCACAAGATTTCCTTGCTCATCTATCTTCATGCACAGGGCACCAAATCTACACATAGCAGCTGCTTTCTGGCCGACATCTCCCTCTATGCCAAATATTCTCTGGTACTCTCTTACTAAATTTAGATACATCGTAAAACTAGGCACCGCAAAATGAAGGTTATCCGGGATGATATACGGCAAGATAGGGGCATATGGCATATCGGTTCGACCCCACGCATCTGCCAGAGTTCTTTGAGCAGCATGAGGACAGGCTTTTCTTGCATTACTGGCATCACTGAGTCTTGTAATGACCCACGCTGCTACAGGAGATTTTCGCGGATGTTTATCCGGATATAACGGACTTGTTTGTAAGACCATTAATTCATCATTTTGAAACGGAATTTTTCCTCGCTGTGGAAAATCAACGGTAAATTTCTCAGGGTGATCGAGAAAGAAATAGTGAGCGATTTCCCATGCTTCTTTCTCCAGAGAAGCACGATTGCGATGCCCGCTACAAAGCCCGGCAGCAACATACGTGCGAACATACATCTGCATTGACCTAAAATATTCAAGTTGATGCACATTCTTATCACCTGGATGCACTAAAGCACACACATCTTTTTTTCGATCTGCGAAGCCATCCTGTAATGCATGAACTATGTGATCAGTGCCGGCTTGCAGATCGTCTGTTTCAGGATAGAGCTGAGTCGTGATACGATTTTTCTTTGCAGATTGTCGTCCCCATGGGCAGATGAAATCAGGATCATTCATCAGAAAATCCTCAAATAGATCAACGCGACTTCTCGGTGATTCAGCTTGTTCCACCATATGTTATTTATAGCATTTTATTATAATTAGTCAATTTTTCTCAATGCACCACACAATGCGGTATGTCATTGACCTGTCATAAACAATTTTATGCTCCGTTGCAAGCCCGGACAATTTTTTCGGACGCAAGACCCTCTATACTAGTTGGTAATGCCTGCCAAGAAAAAGCCTGCACCGAAGAACAAGAAAGCTTCCGCCAAGAAACCGGTGAAGCCGCATAAGAAAGTTGCGCCACATGCAGCTAACGCTCCTGCGCCTGCTGCAATACAACCTGCGGCGAACACTCCTTCGGCAACAGTAACTCCGGGGTCTATTGTCACACCATTACCCTCTGCCGCCCCACCGATTGGAGCAGCACTACCCTCCTCGCCAGCACCTGCACCACTCGACGCGCCTCTGCCTTCCGCTTCTCCATCAACCCCTATTGGCGCCCCGCTACCAAGTGCCATCCCTTCTGTTGCACCACTGCCGACGACAGCAGCCGCTCCCCCGCCTGTGACTCCTGTCAGTGCCGGCGTACCGCTACGCCCTCTTGCAGCAGGTGCCCCGCTGACATCGCCGCTTCCGTCAGCCACCGCTTCATCTGTTGCCCAGCCGGCGCCTGTCGCGCCGGCATCCGCTTCGTATGCCCAGCCATCCGCAGAACCGGGTTTCCTGCAACGTCTGTTGCGCCGGTTGCTCGGCTCCCGGATTGTGCAGATTGTCGTGCCTGTCGTTGCAACAATCATTGCGTTTCTGGTCATCAGAGCGCTGCCATGCAGTATCAACGGGGATTACGGAACCTGGCGATGGTGGGGGCGCATCGCTCCGAATACCGTATGCACTCTCGATTTGAGCAATAACGCCACTCGTCTTTCGGCAGCCGAAATCGACAAGCGCATCGGCTCCTTCAAGAATCTGACCGCACTGAATCTTGCCAACAACAAGCTGGGTAAAGTCAGTCCCGCTGTCTTCGCCCTTCCGCATCTCCAGGTGCTTGTTCTCGACGGCAATCGTCTGACAGCAGTCCCGCCGGATATCGGTAAGCTCTGGCGCCTGTCTCAGCTGAGCCTGCGCGGCAATGTGATACGGGAACTGCCGGATTATCTGACGAACATGCAATCCATCGTGCGCCTGAATGTCGCGTCCAACCGGCTGGTCAATGTGCCCAAGTCCATGAAGAACATGCAGAATCTGCAATCGCTGAACATTGCCAACAACGCTATGAGCGGCGTCACGCTCGAAGTGAGGAGCATCACGCAACTGTCGCAGTTGCTGCTGGGACCGACCAGACTGCCGGCAACCGCCCAGAAGAAAATAGAGGCAAGCATGCCCGATACGATCGTGGTCTGGGGCGACGATGCTACAGCCTTTACCGGTCCCACGTGGCACGAGCCGTTTACGGCGTTTGGCTCCGGTAACACGATAAAAGTCCGGTCGGCAGGGACGGTGCGCGCTGCACCGAAGGCGACGACTGTTGTCATTCCTGCCGCACCACCGGTCAAAAAGAACAGTACGGCAATTAGCAGCAGTGCGAAGGCGGCAGCCAAAATCTCACCTGTCGCAGCCGGCACACTGCCGGACTGTCCGAATGGAGTGACAGTCGGATCGTACAGCTTCTGCATACCCGATAACTGGACCAGCTCTGTGGACCTTTCTACCAAGGCAGTCGATTTACTCGATTCCGAGGGCAATTCTGTCGCTGTCATCACCTGCCCGCTGCAACCGGCCGAGTATTCTCAATGGGCCACCACTGTCACCAGTCGCCGTTACCTGAAAAAAGACCGCATGTACTCAGCCGATCTGCTTGCCGGCAGGGCGGTGGAAGACGCCCCCGATGACCTGCTGGTACTGCTCATACACGCCTACGATCTTGACCACTGGTTCGGCGATACGGCCGAAGACAGAAAAGAATCGTGCATGGTGGTCAGCAAACAGCCGTCTATCGACCAGAATGTGTTCAGGACCATGCTTTCCACCGTGTATTGATCCTGCTGCTTAGCCGGGCAAGGCGGCTTCAGGATGCACAACCGCTCATGCATGAAAGTTGATAATTTTTTTGTTTTATTTAATAATATTACTATCATTCTTGTCAGACTATGATTCAGCATCCGCTTGCAGATCACTGGATCACTCTCCATTCTCTTGAAATTCCTTACGAAGCTGTTGAGGCACATCTTGCATTCATGAAACGTCTGGATGATGAAGTTGAAGGCCTGATGGGACCGGAAGGGAGAAGCGAGGAGCCTGCAAATACGTTTGCGTTGGCAATGAAATTACTCAGACATCTGGGAATGGATCCTGTCAGCTTTCAAAAATTATCGCATGAGGAGAGGATTGGTACAGCGATTGCTTCGGGCCTCGCATCGAAAGACGCGGCTGCGTGTCTTGTCGATAATCTCGGCATTCTGGTTGCACAGGAATTCACTCAAAGCATACATGGCGATGTGCGCACACAATTGGCACAAGCGCTCTGCGAAAAAAAAGAACGTGAATTGCCACCGCAGCTACGAGCGAAAGGCATGCCAAGAAAAAATCCGACAGACGAAATCGAGGAGGGTATCCGACAGCTGTTTTTAGATATTTTTCATGCCATTGATTCAGAAGAATAAATCGATTGAAGGTCAGGTATAGAGTAGTATGCGCACCTATGAACGACGTATTTGACGTGATCGTTATCGGCGCCGGACCTGCCGGCATGATGGCCGCTGGGCGCGCAGCCGAGCTGGGTGCACGTGTGTTACTCCTCGAGAAAAACGAGAAGCCCGGAAAGAAACTGCTCATAACCGGCGGCGGCCGCTGCAATGTGACGAATGCCGAACTGGATAATCGCAAACTGGTCGAAAAATACGGCCCCAAAGGCAAAGCACTGTTTTCGGCGTTTGCCCGCTTCGATGTGCAGGACACGCTCGACTTCTTTCATCGGCGTAACGTGCTCACAAAAGTGGAAGAGGAAAAACGGGCGTTTCCGGTCTCAAATAAATCCGAAGATATCTGGAATGTGATGGTCGAATACACCAGGAAAAATAACGTGCTGCTGAAAACACACGCCGTTGTCGCCGGCTTCGAGAAAAAGAAAGACCGCATAGCAGGCGTGATCATGAAAGATGGAACCCTTCTGAAAGCCACAAACTACATTCTGGCAACCGGCGGCAAATCGCACCCGGAAACCGGTTCAACCGGCGAAGGATTTCAGTGGCTCAAAAATATCGGGCATACGGTCATCGAGCCCGACCCGGCACTCGTTCCCCTGTCGATACGGGAAAAGTGGGTGCCCGAACTCTCGGGCATCAGCCTGAAAGGCGCCAAGATCTCCGTGATGCAAGACGGCATTCGCCACGAAAGTCGCAAAGGCAAAATGCTGTTTACGCACTTCGGCATCAGCGGACCGCTCGTGCTCAACATGAGCAAAGCGATTGGTGATTTACTCAAGAATGGTGATGTAACTCTTTCACTCGATCTGTTTCCTGCACTTGATTCCGGCGCGTTGGACCGGGAAATTCTCACAATATTTGAACGCCATAAAAACAAGATGCTCAAAAACTGCCTGCATGAACTGCTGGAAAACCGCATGGCGCAGATCGTGTTTCAGGTCGCCAAGCTCGATGCCGAAAAACCACTGTACCGGTTTACCAAGGAAGAACGGGCACTGCTCGTCAAAACGCTCAAAGACATGCGCATGACCGTTGCAGGATTACTCGGCGAAGACAAGGCGGTTGTCACCAGCGGCGGCGTGGATTTGAAAGAAGTGCATTTCGGGAAGATGCAGTCGAAGCTGTTTCAAAACCTGTTCTTCGCCGGCGACGTGCTGGATTTCGACCGGCCGTCGGGCGGCTTTAGTCTGCAGATTTGCTGGACGACGGGGTTTATTGCCGGGGAGAGCGCAGCCCAAACACAAACCACCGCAAGCAATGATACTGACTAAAAAGACCGGCAGTCAGGGGCAAGCCCTGCTGCCGGCGTCGTCGACTGGGCGTTATGCCCAGTCCGGTGGTGGCGCGAGCCCGATTGCGGGTCCGGACCCGCCGCCCTGCGGCGTCGCGGGTGGCGGTGACGGGGTTTGAGGCTGACCCCCCTCGTTCGGCTTTTCGCCTTCAGTCATTTTTTTGACCTCGAAATGGCCTAGACTACAGTAAAAGACGCTCGTAAATCGTAAATGCTTCTAGCTAAATGTCAACTATTCTCCACGCTCTTCCTCGCAATTTCCTGCCACACAACTGCCAGCTCCAGCGGGGAATACCTGCTGTACAACTGCGCCAACACGCGAAACGTTTGGTCGCCCCATACCGGATCTTTGCAATTTGCAACGGTAGCAAATCGCTTTCTGGCTTCGAAATAATTCCCCTGGCGCAATGCAATTTCCCCCAACGAAAAATGGCTCAGCAAATGTCGGTCAAATTGTTTTACCGCCTGCTCGCAATACGTCTTTGCAGTATCCAGATCGCCTTCGTGGAAAGAGCACAGTCCGCGGTAATACAGGACATCGGGATTTTTGGAGTTGAACGATAAAGACAGGCTGAACGCATATCTGGCTTCTGCCATCTTTTTTTCATGCAACAATGCGATGCCAAGATTGTACAAATAAATGCTCGCCACTCCTTCTTTAAGAGGCATGCAATACATATCGCTGTGCATGCCTGTTTCTGCAGCCATAGTATCCTTCCATGTCACTTTCACCGCCTCGGAAGATTTTTGTGCCAGCAGGCCTTTCATTTTTTCCTGCGTGGCGGGATTACACCAGCCAAGCCGCATGGTTGTGGAAGTTATGTTGTAACCCGTATCAATCAGCAGCAATTCCTTCATTTCCGTGCCCATCAGCAATGATCCATGACTGCCGATAGTACCGTTTGCTGTCCTGTGCACGTCGCAATACGACAAGCGCTCATAGGGAATGCCGCACTCCAGCAGCAGACTGGCAACCAGCCACGGGCCACCGAAGCAGCTGCCGGTCTGCTTTTCTCGAATCACACGCGGAAAGGCTCCGGAGTAACTGTTCGTTTGCCACTCAGGATCGGTGGGAAGCGCATAGCTGGCTACGGCACCAACGACCCTGGCAACAATTTCGCGTTCTTTGGCGGCAGTCGCCAGTGCACTGCCTTGTATCCTCAGTTTCTGCAACTCTCTACGATACTCCTTGCACCGTATCGCATCGCGCAGGGGCTGCGACTCTGTCGAAGCGTGTGTCGATGATACTACTGCGTTTATCAGTTCCGCCTCTATCCTCGCGTATTCTGCAGATTGTCCTTGCTCACTTCCTTTCTGAAGCTTTTGCAGCTCATTTGCCTTAGACGCCTCTACTTTCCCCCACCAGTTCTGGTCGGACACCTCCGACGCACCTGCCAGGTGCCGCCAGCCCTGCAAGACTAAAGCGGCAACCAGAGGGCGCTCTGGTCCAAGCAACAATGTCTCCAAATCTCCCGCAAACTCAGCACGTGCATCCGTATTCTGCAACCGGTAGATTTCCTGAAGAGCCTGTCTCCACATTTGCCCGTCAAGTCTTCTGTTGCGTTTTTCATCCAGCAGGCGCGCTGTGATACGTCTGGTCATGTAAGGAATGATATCCTTTCTCGCCACTTTATTCATCGTTCCAAGAACATTCATACGTTTGAGCATCTCTATTTTTTCCTCCAAAGCCGCAGTGTGCCAGTCGGGACGTATAGCCTCTCTGCCACTCAGCTCGTCGGCGCGTTGTAACAGTAACGTACATACTTCTGCGAAAGAATTGTCGATCGACAGCAGATAAACAGCGAGTGAGCGTAGCACGTGAATATGTTCCAGAGCATCGACAGGCTCTTCCTGCAGATGCTTACCTTCGCAAGCGCACAAATCGGTAGCCACCGCCTGTAGATCTTTCAGTGAATTCTGCGTTCCGAGAATAATGTGCATTGAGCTGTTGCCGCCGGGGTCCTTCTGTTTCTCAAGAGCCGTGGCAGAACCTGGGTCTTCTTCTATGTGAACATCATCGGTACATGTTTCCGCAATGCGCTTCAGTACTACATGCCGGATATCCGAACGGACAGACGCACGGACAATGCTGGTTATTCTCTCTACCCATGCAGTATCCGAATCTTCTTTTCTCGGAATCGGACCAAGACAATCACTTGCGGCTTTGCCCATATATCGCTGATCGACAAACATGGCGAGATCGATTGGCGTCTTTGCGCGCAGGGCTTTCCACATCTGAAATTCCGTGTCATCCGATGGCATTTCGGCTTCTATTCGCCGCAATTCATCCATATAGAGAATCAATTCTTCGCAGTACCTTGGCCGCTCTGTCGCTAAGTGCCCCAGAATATGTTCCATGGCGGCAAGTGGTACCGCATGCACCAGAAAGAAAAAATGTGATACTCCCAACTTCTGGTCATCAATTTTCCGATCAATCAACACATCGAACATTGCATATAATTCCCTGAAACACTCTGCATCCGGACTCTCGCACGCAAGTGCAACAACATGAGCGATATGCGAAAACTGAATCCTCTCCGCCTGGAGCACTTTGTCTGCCAGCGCATCGAGAGGCATACGACGCAGGTAGTGCCGTATACACTGGCCCGCCACGCCTTTCCATTCCTGACTGGCAAAGGCAAGTCCATGCACGTGTTCATGCCAGGACGGGTAGGCCTGGTAATGCTGCAATTCAAATATCACTGCAGCAGCGATAGTCCTTTCTGTCGCAAGGTTGGGGGTGTACGGCACTTTTGGAATACCTCTTACATCATCCGATCTGCGATGAGGGATGATACCCAGTGTGGACTGCGCGATCTGACGCAATATACCGAAATGATCTGCCGTTGGTTCGACCTCGTTCAGACGCTTCTGGATGCTGCTTTGCAGCACAGGATCCGCCGTTTCATTCTGCAGATAGGCACGCATCACTCCGGCGGGATCCTGCAAAACGTCTTCCGGCAATACAAGCTGTTCTCGCGCATCTACATGCTCATTTTCAACAAGCCCGTGATCGGCAGTGCGATTCATCATTGGACAAAGTAAATTATTTTAAACTATTTTTTAAATAGAGCAATACCACAGACTGGTAGAAGAAAGATGCTCAATAGCTACAGAAGATACTGCACCCGCGGCACGCTCACCTGCACATTTTTCTCCTTGCTCATTCTTTCTAAGCGCCTATAATAGTTGAGATCTAAACTATTTGTTTCCCCACTCATTTTTATGTCTCAACTCCTGGACGCGCTCAACTGGCGCTATGCCACCAAAAAATTCGACTCTACCAAAAAACTTTCGCAAGAAGATTTAGATGAACTACTCGAAGCCCTTCGCCTGTCGGCTTCGTCTTTTGGCTTGGCCCCCTGGAAATTCCTGGTGGTGACCGATCCGGCTCTGCGCGCAAAAATGCAGCCGGCTGCCTGGAACCAGAGCCAGATTACCGAGGCTTCCCACCTGATTGTTCTGTGTGCCAAAACAGATATTGACGCTGCGTACATCAAGAAATTTATCGAATACACCGCCAAAGTACGCGGGCTTGATCCAACAATGCTTGCAGGCTACGAAGAGATGATGGAAAAGAGCACGTCATCCATGCCAGAGGATGTCAAAAAGAACTGGATGCAGAAGCAGGTCTACATTGCTCTCGGCACATTGCTCACCGCAGCCGCTTTCAAAAAGATTGATGCCACACCGATGGAAGGTTTCGACAAAGCGCAGTTCGATGACATGCTCGGACTGAAGGCCAAAGGCCTCACCTCCGTTGTCCTCTGCCCCCTCGGCTACCGCGCAGCCGATGATCAGCTCGCAACACAGAAGAAAGTACGCTTCCCAAAGGAGCAAGTGATTGAGACACTCTAGACGATCTCAAATCCCAATTACCAACAACCAACTACCAAATAAATTGGTAGTTGGTTTTTTGGCGTATTGGGAGTTTTTAAAGATGGAATAATTGTCGCTTCTACCTTCGCTATTAAAAATGACAGGAGCTCTTGCCTTGTTTCATCAGATATTTCTGATGATATTCTTCAGCCGGATAGAACGTGGTGGCTGCGACGATCTGCGTGACAATCGGGTTCTTCCATTTGCCTGATTGTTCGAGCGCTGCCTTGGAAGCTTCTGCGGTTTTTTGCTGATCTGGTGAATGATAGAAAATGACGGAGCGGTACTGCGAACCGATATCCGGCCCCTGACGATTCATGGTGGTAGGATTGTGATTGTCCCAGAATACCCCAAGCAATGTGTCGTAACTCACCTGCGTTGGATCGAACTGCACTTGCACGACTTCGGCATGGCCGGAGGTATCGCTGCACACCGTGTGATAATTCGGATTCTCGGTATGGCCGCCTTCGTAACCGACAGCGGTGTCTATCACTCCCGGAGTCGTGCGAAACGTTTCTTCCACGCCCCAGAAACAACCAGCGCCGAATGTGGCGAGTTCATATTTTGTTGAAGAAGATGGAGTGATCATAAGCCAAAGTATACCATACATTATATGGGTGTACATTCGTTCTTTTGGTCAATTGACTTATCAATTTGAAGGGACGTAGGATGGCCGCCTATGACACAAGTAAATGACGATGAGGCACCGGCCACGAAAAGAGATATAAAAGATATGGTTACCCTTATGATGGGAACAATGGTTGATGTAGAAACAAGATTTGATGGATTGGAAACACGTTTTGATACACTAGAGACACGTTTTCATGGACTAGAAATACGTTTTGATACACTAGAGACACGATTTGATGGACTAGAAAACAGCTTGGATACTAAGTTGAATGACCTTGAGCATCGCCTTCTTCTGTCTAACGAACAGACAAGACAAGACGTCATCGATATGTACAAAGATACATTATCATCTCACGATGATCGAATAACAACACTGGAGCTTATAGCGCGAGCTCCTCGCGCACTGTAGATCACTCAGCCGGCAGATATTTCTGCACTTTGTCCCAGACAGCAGGCGCATCGTTGTCGGCTTTCACGATGTAATCTTCGGCACCAAGACGGCGGCATTCGGCCTTGTCGATATCCAGACTCAGGTTGCTGAGCACCACGACCACCGGCAACTTGAGCTCTTTCTTTTTGAAGTAGGCAAGCACCTCATAACCGTCCATATTCGGCATAATGAGATCGAGAAGCAGCAGATCGAATTTTTCTTTTTCCAGTGCCGCTACAGCCTGCTTGCCGTCGCTTGCAATCGTCACTTTGATGCCCGGATGCTGCTCGAAATGCGTTTTGTACAACGTGGCAATGAACGATTCGTCTTCAGCAATCAGAATGTTTCTCATACAGTAGGGGGAAGGATAGGAAGATCGATGGTAAATGTTGTACCTTCATTCTCTTTTGAAGTAAAGCTAACGCTGCCACCAAGCAGTTGCACAATTGAATGAACAAGGTACAAACCAAGACCGGTACCGGATGTCTCTTTCTTCATAACGTTCTCTGCACGGAAGAATTTTGTGAAAATCTTGTCCTGCTGATGTTGCGGAATACCGTAGCCCGTATCGGATATGTGAATGCGTACGCGGGCGGTGTCGGATTCGACTTTGATAGACACCTTGCCATTGTCAGGAGTGTACTTGATGGCATTGCCGAACAGGTTACTGATCGCCTCCTTGGCCAACGGCACATCCGTCGTGATGGTGAGACCTGCATCGCAGATTTGCTCGACGGTCTGGTGGCGCCGCTGGCATTCCAGCACGTAGTCTGACGTAATATCCGTCAAAATATCGTTGAGCCTCACCTCCCGCGGCGTAATGGTCAGCTTACCGGCCTCGAGGCGCGAAATATTCAGCATGGTATGAATTGTCTCGGCCATGTGCACGACATATTCCATCGAACGTTTGAGCATGGTGCCCGCTTCGGGCGAAACCGCGCCGGCCTCCCCGCGCTGCAGGGCACCGATTGCCAGACGCACGGCTGTCAGCGGCGTACGCAACTGGTGACTGGCGAGAGACACGAATTCCGACTGTGCCTGCTCGAGGCGCTTGCGGTGAGTGATGTCGCTGATGATACCTACAAACAGCTGCACCTTGCCCTCGCGACGGATGGGGAAGAATGTCAGTTCCGCATTGAATTCGGAGCCATCCTTGCGCTTGCTGATAAGTTCTTCTGTATGGAATTCATTGCCGTTGGTAATGGCAATGTTCATCGCTTCCAGAATATTGAGGGGCGTCCGGTCCGAATGCAGCACCGCCATCTTCTGGGACAAAATGTCATCGCGGGCGTAGCCGGTAAGCTTCTCCCAGGCGGGGTTGACGTAGACGACCGCCATATCGGCGGTGGCGATCTGAATGGCATCCGTCGAATATTCAACAGCGAGCTGGAATTTCTTGGTGTTCTGCACCTCCTCCTCGATACGGTCTTTTGCGCGACGGATCAGGTCTTCCTGACGACGTCTGTCGGTCACATCCCGTACAATTTGCGAAGCACCCAGCACCTTGCCGGATTCATCCTTGAGCGGGTTATAGGACATTTCGTACCAGAAAATGCCGACCCCCTCATCGCCCATCTGTTCGATGACAGAAAACTGCTCGCCTGCCAAAGCGCGACCCCACAGCTCACGAGCCTTCTCGCGGCCTTTGGGATACTCCCCGAACGCCTCATCGAGCAGATGCATGTTCCGGATAATTTTCTTGCCGTAGCGGCGCTGGAATTCCCGGGCATAGACGGAGTTGAAGGCAATGAAACGGAAATCGGTATCGACAGCGGCGATCCAGTCGGTGGTTCCCTCGAAGATTCCGGTAATGCGTTGTGTTTCAAACTGCATGGACTTGGTCTTCTGATCGACTAAACGACTGACGTCATCATCATAGTGCTCCACCCGGTTGACCAGCACATTAAAGAAATGAGCCAGTGCGTCCACCTCCTCACAGTCGAGTCTGCCGATACGTTTGGAAAAAACACCGCCGGCAATTTCTTCGGCCTGTTTCACAAAGAGTTTCAGCGGCCGCAGCGTCGAGCGCATAATGCGATACATCATGAAAAAGATGATCAGCAGCATCAGCAGCCCAACCGCAATCATGATCTGCTGGGGGCGCATGAACGTCGTATCCGTTCTCAGCAATAGTTCAAAATCGGCTGCCGGAGAATCTTTGCGCAGAATATCGAACTGCCGGTCAAACGTGCCGGTAGCAGCCAGCCACGCAGTCAGATCATCGAGTGTTTTTTTGTCGCGCTTGCCGGTGCGCATCACGGCAATGATATCGCTGATTTTTTTCTGCTGCAGTACCGACTGGTTTTCGTATGCTTTCAAATGATTCAATGCATCAGCATCAGCTGCCACCATCAGCTCCAGTTCTTTCCAGATCTCCTTTTCGCGCGTATCAAGCGGCAAGGCGGCTTCGGCTCCCTGTTTGGCAAGCATGAGTTGCGCCACCAGTACACGCTGTCCCTGTATCTGCCGCAACTCACTGATCAGATGACCGTACTGCGCGTCCTGCATCGCCAGAGACTGTGACAACATGTATCCGATCCCTGCGATAACACAGAGATTCAGAAGAAGGGTTGGCACAATTATTTTTCTTTTTATTTTCATGGAGAGGATCTTGTGTGCTCTTTGGGCAAAAGCATCATACTATTATAGCACTTTTACCCTTTGTATACCAGCCTCTCCTTTCGTGTCGCCCGAAGGATACAACGACCATAGAACATCTGCTTCGCAACACCTGTTCCCGGCAGCACTTTCCGGCATGCTATACTGCGACAGTTTTCCCCTGATGTATGCGTGTCCACTCCCGAAACACCGCGTTTGTCTGCACTCTTGTGAGCATCTTTTTTCTGGCATCCTGCTCGCAAAAAAACGTTAAGAAGCTGCCACCTGTCGATGCCACCGATGTCTCGTTCTTCTCCGCACCTGCTGCAAAAGAACCTGACCCGAAGATCGATGCCGGCATCCTCGCAACGCAGGCCAAAACAGAGCCTATCCGCTTTTCGACTCTGGGAATCGGCGCAATTGTTACCAAGCGGCAAATGCCAGCATCCCTGCTGGTCGATCTGGTACGACAGACGTCCATTGCGTGCAAAACACCTGTTGCAGCCGGCGCCTTGGACAGACTCGCCGCAACGTACAGCAAAGCCACCGCTCTGTCGTACGCCACTTCCACTGTGCGCAATCCGTCCCGGTACACCCTGACAGTCATTCCCAATCTGGTGCGTGCCACCGATAAGGCGGGCGGCCAGCAACTTTTCCCGTTCTGCGATACTCCCGTCGGCTATCAGCTGCTGAAAGTATCCCCCGACTGGCTTGTCTTCAAGACACCCTGCCTCGCCACAGACGCAGCGTGTCAGTTGCTGTCGACAAAAATAGAGGGATCGCTGGTGATCAAATAACACGGTGGCCGACGTGATGATCTGCCGCTACTATACCGGCATGCCGCTTCCCGTTCTGCCCCAAGAATGTGCCGCTCACGCCGATTTGCACATCGCAATCAAAGCGGCTGCGGCGGCCGGCGACATACTCATCCGGGAGTATGCGTCCCTGCAACACATCGAAGACAAAGGAATCGGAGATCTGGTTTCCTCTGTTGACCGCGCGTGCGACAGTGCCATCTGTACCGTTCTTGCCGATGCTCGCCCGCACGATGCCATTCTGTCTGAGGAGCTGCACTCAGCCCTTTCTGATGACAAAAATCGACTGTGGATCGTTGATCCGCTCGATGGCACAGCACCGTTTCTCTTTCGTATGGGCAGCGATATTCCCTGCATCCTCATCGCCCTGAGAATCGAACAACACACCGAACTGGCGGTGGCCTTTTTTCCGCTGACCGACGAATGGTTCTATGCCGTACGGGGGGCAGGGGCATACAAGAATGGTCAAAAGTGCTCCATAACTGCCCGCCACACGCTTCGCGAGAGCTGGATAGAGATGAACCACTATGGCGACTCATCGTTAGAAACAACGGCATTTGCAGGGCTTTCAAAAAACCTCCGATCAAAGAATGGCGCCCGTCTTGTCACAGTCTGCAGCCCCAATTCCGGGGTGGCACTGCGGCTGCTGGATGGAGAATCCATGCGCAGCGCAGTCATTCATGATAATAATCCGGCCCATCCCAAACAGTGCGCGTGGGATACCGTCGCTATCCAATTGATTATCGAGGAATCGGGCGGCGCAATGCTGAATGCAAAAGGTGAGCGGTACGATCCGTTCAGTCCGGAAATGATTATTGTGGGAAGCGAAAGTGTGTGCCGGGAAATTGTGGAGAGAATCTCTGGGTAAACTACCAAATCCCAATTACCAGCTACCAAAATCAATTTCTTTACTATCACAAAGAATAAGGGAGCACCGTTTCTCGGCCCGGCACTGAATAAAAAAAATCTTACAATCTCAGCAGCGAGCGTCCCTGCTCCAAAGGAGACCCTTTGGGTCCCGCGGTGTTCGATCACAACAACATTGCAAGGGCATGATTAGTCCTATTGTTCTATGACCGCCGCGGGAAGCATCCCGCTCCCTATTAGATATGTATTGGTTTATAAAAAAAGCCCATATCAGGAGATTCTATTTTCTCCAAGAAACCACAACCTAAGAAGCTAACACCTTTCGTTGCACCATCAACTCTCCATCACGCAACTATTTCTCTGTGCAGAGAAACTCATTTTCTGTTATACTGGTTGGATTCGTCAAAAAATCATTCACACACATTCATACCAACATACATCATGACTATCGAGGCCTGCATCGCGCACGCGATCCACAAAGACTTAGACATTATTGAAGCGCTGCCGGAAGTCTACGATCTTCCGTTTGATCAGCTGGAGCATCATATTGATGACTACATTCACAACTTACAGCGCAGCCTGGTCGATACGGTCAAAAGCCTCGGCGAGCCCTATTTAAAGAGCAAAGATGCTGCCGGACTGTGCATTACCTGCCTGCGTGCCGGTGTCTCCATTCCGCCTCAGATGATGATGAAGATGTGCCAGACCATCATGCAACTTTCCTCCATGGACGCCAAATTTATTGCCGATACGGACGGCGGCGCCAGCTTGTACTACATGAAGATGAGCCTCGCTCGATAAGACTCAGAGGACTCAAAAGACTCAGACGAAGCAAAGGATATGACACAGTAAATCCATCAGAATGATCTGATGTATTTGAATGTAAAAATTCCAAAGACAGGAATTGCAGAACACAAAAAATCGCCTGAGTCTCCTGAGTCCTCTGTTTCGTCTGAGTCCTTTCTTTAGCGCTTTGCAAACTGTGGTGCGCGGCGTGCTCCGTGCAAACCTGGCTTCTTGCGCTCTTTCTTGCGGCTGTCGCGGCGGAGGAATCCTTCGCTCTTGAGTGAGGCACGGTAGGCAGGGTCCATGAGAACGAGTGCGCGGGAAATGCCAAGGCGCATCGCGTCGCTTTGAGCCACTTTACCGCCACCTTCCACAAAGACCTCGAGATCGACTTTCTTCATCTGATCTGTAATGGCCAGAGGAGCGAGAGCGTTTTCGATGCCGATACCGACGAAGTAGGCCTTCATGGTACCGCCGTTCACTGTTACTTTTCCTTCGCCGTCCTGAAACATGCGCACGCGTGCAATGGCATTCTTGCGCTTGCCGAGGCCGTAAAAATAGGGACGCTGGGTAGACATAACAGTTTAGAGAGGGAGAGGCAAAGGGTTCTGGGCAGTGTGCTTGTGTTCAGTGCCCGTATAAATATGCAGACGCTTGAGCAGGTGTTCGCGTGTCAGGTTCTTTGGCAGCATACCTTTTACCGCCAAGCGAACAACGTTTTCCGGCTTTTCATCCAACATGCGCTCGACGGATGTCTCCTTGAGCCCTCCGAAGTAACCGGTGTGGCGATAGTACTTCTTCTGTTCCATTTTGGCACCAGAGAGTTTGATTTTATCAGCATTGAGAACAATCACGTGTGCTCCGGAGATAAGATGAGGCACAAACGATGCCTTGTCTTTGCCGCGCATAACAGTCGCAATACGGGAACAGAGACGGCCGAGTACCTGATCTTTGGCGTCTACGACGTACCAAGCGGACTGAGCAGGTGGTTTTGGAAAGGAGGTTTTCATGATTATTGATTGGTGACCGATGTATCGGATGTTTTCTTGGCTGCTTTCTTTGGCTTCTCCGCTTTCGGAGCTTTTGGCTTCTTCACCGGGGCAGCCTTCACGACTTCCGGCAGAATGACTTCCTTCCCTTCGACGAGCGAGAGATCGACAAGTTCTGCGCCATCCCCTTCGCGCATACCAGCGGCTTTCATGGTAGTGAAGCCGGAGTTACGGCCTTCGTAACGCTTGACGAAGACTTCCATGATCTTGCGACATGCGTTGGGATGGGTGACCACTTCATTGATGCGACGAATGGCGGTGTCAGCGCGATCTGTCTTACCGATTGTAATGATTTCATCGATCATCGGATTTAAAACGGTGGCACGCTTCTTGGTGGTACGGATCTGTTCGTGCAACAGGAATGATGTGAGCATGCTGCGCAGCATCATTTTGGCGTGCGAAGGTTTCTGGGAGAGCCGGTGGCTATGGTTACGATGACGCATTAGCGGAAGAGAAAAGGTGCCTTAGTGTAGGAAAGTCGGGGTGGAATGTCTACTACAAATCAATCTTCAGTGAGAGTTAAGTTACGAGTGGCAAGGGTCTGCCGAACTTCGTCCAATGCCTTTGTACCAAAACCGCGGAAATTGCTGAGCGTGGCAGGTGAACATTTGACCAACTGCTCAATGGAACCAACGCCGGCATTAATGAGCGAGTTGAGTGTACGAGGGGACAGGTTGAGAATTTCGATAGGAGTGTAACTTTCCTTGGTGACCGAGCGCTCAGCCTCCGGAGCAACCTGGCTGGTACGTGTGAAGTCGGCCATGAATTCCTTCTCCACTGTTTCCTGATCCAGAGAAAAGAAGCTGAAGTAGTTAGAAAGAAGCTGGCTGGCAAAACGTACTGCCTCGTCTGCAGAGAGTGAGCCGTTTGTCACGACTTCGATCGAAAGCTTCTCGAGGTTCGTACGCTGACCGACGCGGGCGGATTCAACATCGAAACGTACTTTTTCGACCGGGTTAAACACTGTGTCGATATGAATGAGTCCGGGTTCATTCTGACGCTTGTTGCGCTCGCTGGCCTGCTGGAAGCCAACTCCCTTCTCGACTGTGAGGTCGAGCTTGATGGATGCACCTTTCTCCAGGTGCAGAATTGCGTAATCGGGATTCAGGATTTCAATATCGGAACTGGCCTTAATGTCTCCGGCAGTCAGGACTTTTGGCCCCTTGCCTTCCAGAGTGACGACTTCAGCCTCTTTATGGTGCTTGCGCAGTTTCACCTGCTTGAGGTTGAGACTGATATCCAGAACGGATTCGCGCACGCCTTTGAGCGTGGCATATTCATGGCTGGCACCGTGTACACGCAGTGAGGCGATGGCGGCACCCGGCAAGCTGCTCAGCAGTCCGCGACGCAAGGCATTTCCCAGTGTCATACCGTAACCTGGAGGAAGTGGGCCCACGGTAAAGATTGCGTGGTTGGCGTTCCCCTTGGAAACGAGTGTGTGTGTGACCTTTGGCAGGCCTATTTCTTCCTGAATGATATGCATGGGGGAGAAGAAGGAAAGAAACGGAGGAGGATGCCGCGCATCCGAAGTAAAAAATGTGCGTGTTTAACGTGAGTAGAATCCGATCACCTTGCGCATGTCGATTGCCTGTTCAAAGTGTTTCTCTTCGGATGGAAGAGCCATGACTTCGAAGCTCAAAGCGTTTGTATCTACTTTAAGCCAATCTGGAGCACTGTAACGCTGGTGTGCCTCAAGAATACCGGTAAAGACGGATGATCCTTTTGTCTGTGTGCGGACTGCCACTTTGTCACCAGGCTTGACCTGGTACGAAGCGATCGTGACGCGCTGACCGTTGACCGTGAACAGACCGTGCGAGATGAACTGACGAGCCTGTATACGCGTGTTGGCAAAGCCGGCACGGAAGAGGGCGCTGTCCAAACGACTTTCGAGAGAGGCTTTGATGAGTGTATCTGTTGCACCGACGCGCTTGGTTGCCTCACCGTACATGCGAGAGAGCTGACGATCGTGCACGCCGTAGACCAAACAGACTTTCTGCTTCTCCATGAGCTGACGTCCGTATTCAGACAACTTGCTTCCGCGACCACCTTTCAGATTGGGAGCCTTGCCGGGAGCGGCTGGCTTCTTCTGCATGATTTTGTCATATTTGTCAGAACCGAATAGGTTGACGCCTACTCGCCTGCACTTCTTTGCTTTAGGACCGGTATATCTCATAAGGAATGTAGAATTGAAAATGTACAATGTACAATTGTAAGCTGTGGTGAGGAAAATCTGAGAGTAAGAAGGGAAAGATTCATGAGGAGTGAAATGCGAGGACATTGTACATTGTCAATTGTCCATTGTGCATTCTTTTACACACGGCGTGGCTTTGGAGGGCGGCATCCGCCATGTGCGATAGGAGTGGTATCGATAATGGCATCGAATGCGACTCCGGCAGCCTGCAATCCGCGGATTGCCTGTTCGCGACCTGGACCGATTCCTTTGATTTCGACTGTAAGAGTCTGGATACCGTAGGAAAGAACTGCGCCCATCGCCTTTTCAGCGGCAACTTTGGCTGCGTAAGGAGTAGCCTTGCGGCTGCCTTTGAAGCCGGAGGAACCGGCACTGGCCCAACCGAGAACCTGTCCGGACGGATCGGTGATCGTGACAATCGTGTTGTTTTCGCCGGCTGCGATACAAGCACGCGCCTTGGTGACAGTGCGCTTGGTTTTCTTTTTGCGACGAGCGGCTGGTGATGTATCTTTTTTGGTTGCTTCTGCAGATACGTCCGGGCCTGCTTCGAGAGCAGCGAGAATGGATGCAGCCTTGGATGGAGCTTTTTCAGCCATAGAGTGGGGGGTTTACGTCTTGGTAAGAGTAACGCGACCGGAGAGACCTGTCTTTCTCTTGCCTCTCTTCGTGCGGGCATTGCGGCGGGAAGTCTGGCCACGAACCGGAAGTTTTTTCTTGTGACGATAGCCTCTCCATGTACCGATATCCTGCAAACGCTTAACATCGAGCGATACTTTGCGCACGAGATCCCCTTCTGTCACCATTTTTTCAACCATGGAACGCAGAAGTCCTTCTTGCGTTTCAGTCAGCTTGTCAGCCTTGGTGTCAAAATCAATCTTCGCGTCTGTCAGCATACGACGTGCCGAAGGACGGCCAATGCCTTTGATGGCGGTGAGCGCAACTTCGACGCGCTTGTTTCCCGGGAGAACGACACCTGCGATACGAACCATAGAGAGAATGTAGAATTTAGAATGGAGAATTCAGGACTGAGGCTTTACTATGAGATGCAAGAGTTTTAATGATGAGATGACCGAACGTTATGGAGAGTGATTCTTAACAGTAATTTTATATTTTACATTCTCAATTTTATATTTCTTAACCCTGTCTCTGCTTATGGCGAGGGTTCTTGCATACAACCCGGCGCACGCGCTTACGCACGATAATGCGACAGTCTTTACAGCGACGGGAGAGGGAGGGACGGACTTTCATAAGAGAATTACGCAGCGAGAGTAGAAGGCGGAGAAGACGGATGAATCGGAGCGGATGCGGGTGCGCGGCCGGCCGGATCATCCGAACGGAAGCGGTAGACGATACGTCCTTTTTTCAAGTCGTACGGTGTCATTTCAATCTTGACGTTGTCTCCGGGGAGAATACGCACCTTGTTGACGCGCATGCGTCCGGCAAGATGGCAAAGCAACTCATGACCCTTTGCTTCCAGCGACGTGATACGAACGCGGAACGTCGTATTTGGGTAACTCTCTTCTACGACGCCGATGAGTTCAATTACGTCTTTAGACACAAGGAATATACATGACAAAAGCCGAGAGATCCTACAGACGGATTTGACATGGCGCAAGGCTCAGGATGCAGAAAACACAGAAAGTAAGAATATTTGTCTTGCATTTTTATAAATTTATTTCATTTTTAAAATTGTGACAATCAAGCCTAACACTCAAAAAAACCCTCCTCATGGGCGAAGAATGAGAAGCTGATGTCGCGTTTGAACCAGAGAATGAAAATCTGCAATCCATCTTTCATTTTTTCTTGTCAATTTGAGATTGATTATTGATTTACGCAATAATCTCGCATCCTCCATCGGTAATGAGCACGGAATGCTCGAAGTGACAGGCGGTTGTCCCGTCTTTGGTGCGGATGGTCCAACCGTCGCTGTCGGTGGAAATATCGGAGCGGCGGCCCATGCTTGCAATCGGCTCGATTGCGATCATGGTGTTAACAGGCAGGATAGGCCCGCTCTCTTCCTCTCCCCAGTTTGGAACATCGGGAAACTGATGCAGCGTGCTGCCAAGACCATGACCGGTGAGTTGTTTGATGATGCAGTAGCCGGCTTTTTCGATATGCGTTTGAATGAAGGAGGAAATAGTGCCGATATGCACGCCGCTTTTGACAACATCCCGTATAACATCCTCAAGCGTGAATGACACCGTGTCGAGAAATTCCTGCACGCCGGCTTCTGGTCTGCCCGCGACAACGGTCGTACAGGCATCGGTATATAACTTGTCGTAAATCACGCCGCCATCGAGCGAAACAACGTCGCTCTCGCGCAGCACGCGATCACCCGGAATGCCATGCACCACTTCATCATTCACCGAAATGCACAGGGTGCCTGGAAATCCGTGATATCCCTTGAATGCCGGCCTGCCGCCGTGATCGCGAATAAATGTTTCGGCAGCTTTATCCAGCTCAAGTGTCGTGATGCCCGGACGCACGAGTGACGCCGTATGCTTTAAGCATCCCTGGAGAATTTTTCCGCCATCGCGCAACGCTTCGATTTGGCGCACGCTGAATATCTGAAAGGCTTCGGACATATCAGCATCATACCAGTCGCAGCTGGTAGAGGAAATATAAGAACGAAAACGAATGATGAATCAAGAACGACGCATTATGGAAAGTGCATGATGCCCGTAGCCGGGATGCCACGTCATGGGAATGAAGTTTTGATTACACGGGAGAGGAAATAGCAAGATCAAAGAACCGAATCCGACACAAAATTCCAAGAAACAAGATGCAAATCACAGAAAATACCAATCCACCAATAACCAAAGCTCCCTCTCCTCGCTTGAGCGATCAGAGTGGTTGGGATAAGGGGCGACCAGAAAAGCCGCTCCTGAAGTAGATTTTTGATGATTGCTCTTTGTCGGCCACAGAGTTTTCCCTATACTTCCGACCTATGAGAATCCACGACGTCAAAGATAAAAGCTTCAGCCTGTTCCAGGAATTCAAAACATTCGCCGCGCGCGGCAATGTGATTGATCTGGCGATTGGTGTCATGATCGGCGCGGCGTTCAACAGCATCGTACAATCTCTTGTGAACGATATCATTCTCCCGCCTATCGGACTGATTGTGGGCAAAGTTGATTTCTCGAATCTTTTTATAGACCTGTCTGGCAATGACTATAAAACCATTGGTGAAGCCAAAATTGCTGGCACGCCGACGATCAATTACGGCGTATTCGTCAATAATTTCATTAAC
>CALMES010000117.1 GCA_937863435.1 uncultured Candidatus Peregrinibacteria bacterium | reverse complement strand
TTTGCGTTCTTTACGAATATGCCCGGAATCGATGGCATGACGAGTCCGTCGGTGCCGATTCCATCGATATCGTCGCTGACATACTGAGTTGAGATATTCTCTCCGGCAATACGATTCCCCAGCTCGTCCGCCGTATACGCTGTGAATGTCACCTGATCCAGCAACTCGTTGTATTCGACTTCTGCTTTGTCAACAAAACCCGAGAAGATGTAGACCGTATCCGCTGTCGTGATGGACCCCATTTTCAGGACCATCTTCACGCGAATTTCGATGTACTCGTATTCCGATGCGTTGAAGACATTATCTTTGAACCATTGGATGCCACCGCCAGAGAAGATCCCTTTTGAGCAGGTGAGCGTGATACTGGATGAGGAGAACTGCCCCAGCTCGTATTCGATGCGCTGATCGACATCTACCGGTGAGTCGAGGAATTGCGTAATGTCTACCCACGTTCCCGTGGACAGTGATTCGCTGATGTCGGTGGTTTTCTTCACCTCCACGGTTTGCACGACTTGGCGATGCGCCGCATTGGCTGCTATACTCCAGTCCGATGTGGGAGAGAACCTCATGCCGTCCCCAGCGCGATATTGCTGCGATTGTTCACAATGAGGTCCTGAATATTTGCGACACCTGCTTTTCGCATTGCTTTCTTGAGAACATTCACGAAGGATGTCTCATCAGCAATACTACCATTGATGTTTACATTGATCGTCACGCCTTTATTCCCGAGTGCCGCTTCCTGTTCTTTCGTGCGGACCGTTTCGCCGACACGGAGGATGGCGGGACGTTCGTCCGGGGCGAGCGGGAGCCGCTGACCGTAGGACCCCACTGTTCCGCCTTCATGGAATTTTGATACTGCTGAAACAGCCGCCATTGCTGACGCCTGCGCCGCTCCGGCAGAGGCAGCGGAAAGCGCGGCAGCAGCTCCTGCTGCTCCAAACGATGCGATATTGACCGCAAGGGCCGCTGGCGCAGCGGCAGCAGTAAGTGCCGCCATTTCGCCCGTTGTTGCAGCAATGGTGGCGGTCGATGTTGTCTGTGCGATCAATGCATTTGTAATAGCAGCCGCCAGCTGTTCCGCGCCCCATGCGAATAGTTTTTCACCAAGATTCGCAAGGAACATTTCGAGAAGAGAGTTTTGATTCCCCAGGATGGTCCTCAGATTATCCACAAGGACCGTCTGCAGCGTTTGCCCGACCGAATCTCCCCATACCGACATCGATCGTTTGTAACTATCCACCCAGCGGTTGTTCTCTTCCGTGAGATGGTCCGTTGTGATCGCAACTGCTTTGTCAATTTTGCTCAGATCGACGGCAAACGCTTTGTATTTTAGCGATACTTTGTCGAGCGCTGGCTTCACTTTCTCTTCGAGAGTTCTCGCGTACGCCGAGAGCGCATCGTCGTTTTGTAAAACGTGCGCTTTGCTGAAATCAACGGCATCATCGTATTTTTGCTGCGCGGCCGTTAATTTTTTAAGAACTGCTTCATATTCTTTCGTGCCCGGATTGAGTTTATCGAGCTCGGACTGCAGTGCTTTGATCTGGTCCTTCATTAACGTGACGCTATTTGCAGCTCCTCCGGCGTTTCCGCCGATACTTGCGATTCCTTCGCCCGTTGTTCCAAGCGACTCGGCAGCTTTCAGTCCCTGCTCTCGGACCATCTGCAGGTCGTAGAATAAATTGTGCAGCGCGTGCCCGGTGTTGATACCGAACTTTGCCAGCGTTTCCTGCAGCGCACCGAACGGAGCGATGAGTAACTGGAATACACGGGCGAGCGTACCGGATGCGACGGCGATATACTTTGGCATTGATTCGCCGATGAACGTGACGAACCTGGTCAGCGCCGGCATCGCCGGAAGGATCGCATTATTGATCAGCGTTCCGACCGCCTTCTGCAGATCTTCCATTGCGAGCGCCATTGCTTTCATTTTTCCCGCATCCGTCTGCGCAAACTGCGCCGCCATTCCGCCCCATTTTTTTTCCACTGCTGCGGCAATCGCTCCGAGACGATCCGTTTCATTGGCGGTATCACCGATGGAGATGCCTGCTTTTTTGAGTCCTTCGGATCCTTCCAGTGACTTCGAGAACATCTTCGCAGCGGCTTCCGTGGAAATTCCCATACCGGCAGCGAGATCCAGAATCGCCGGTGTGAGTTGGTATGCCGCCCGAGCGTTTCCGGTCATCCCAACGGTGAGCGCCTGGACTCGGATGATCTCGTCGTCATCGATCGCGGTCTTTTTCTTCAGCGCATCCGCCTGATCGAGGAACGCTTGTTTCGCTTCGGCGGAAGTCGCCCCGGCATTGTTCAGTGCGACCTGCAGCGCAGCGATACCTGCCTGAGCTTGAGCCGCGGAATCCATGAACGACTTCACGGCGACGATGCTGAATGCCGCTCCGATGGCCGTTCCGACGCCCTTGATGGCGCTCTCCATCGAAGCGGCTTGCTTCTGGATGTTTCCGACGAACTGATTATACGTGCGGGTGGCATCGTCTGTCAGTTTGAGTTTTACATCGATCGCCATTATCGTCCCGCCCTGTAGAGTGATTCAATGACCCGCGGCAGTTCCGCGCTGAGTTTGGTTTCAACAAAACGGGTGATCATTGGATTGATCTTGCTCATATCGAAGATCTTATCGGCTGTGAGCCATTTCATCAGCGTGAGGTTGGTTCGGTCCTTCCCCTCCTGCGTGAAGACGTTCAGATTGCCGGTTTTACGTCCGCGCTGCACGAACCACTTCCGGTCCACCATTTCTTTTTGTCCGCGTTTGATCTCGAGCAATACCGCCTGTCGGCGCGTGGTGGGGAATTGCGGATTCGCGAAGAGTATTGGCGCGAAGCGTTTCTGGCTGAACCTGACGATGGCGACGAGACTCTGCCGCGTGGATTTGATCACGCTGATGCGGCTTTTAATCATCTTGGCGGAGACGTTGTATTCCTTCGGTAGTTCTTTCGCCACCAGCGTTTTTGCTGATGCTGCAGTGCGATTGAGAACCGCCTGCGCTGCGGCGGGGAACTGCCGGGCGAGGTCCTTGGTCTCATCATCTATCTTTATTTCGATGCTCATTCGCATTGCGGTATTCTTCAGAGATTTTATTGTAGATGTTCCAGACTGGAACGACGTATGCCGGGAGTTCCTGATATTCCTTCACCGATACACCGAGCAGACCTGTGCGGACGTTGTCGCAGAACGAGAGGACGGGGAGGAGCTCATCGTGCAGCGTCCGGACCGCCTGTTCATCCACCGGCTGAAACTCTTCGTCTTCCACTTCGCCGTCGAACAGCCGGGGATTGAAGAACAGCTCGACGGCGAATATCAGTTTTTTTCCGGTATTCCTGCGCTGAGACTCATCTCGGCTACCTTCTCCCCGAGTTCGTTCACCAGATCAACTGGAAGCTGGTCGAGGAGCGATTCTGCGATGAGGTCTTTCTTTGGAAGCCCCAGCACGCTCAGCGGCTCTGCGGTGAACGGCTTTCCAGCGTTTTCCCATCCTCTGAGGCCGAGCTGCGCGAAGAGACGGTTCCGGAGTGTCTGCTTGATCTCTACTCCGCCGCCATCCTTCGCCGTTGCCGAGATGATGACCGTGGCGTCATTGATGAGCTGCACTTCGCGGGATGTGAGCGGAGAAAGCAGAAACGTGGTTTTCTGCTCTTCTTTGTCGAGCAGACTGATGTAGCGGGTGACGATGGCGGTATCGATGAATCTGATCATGGCGTCCTTTCATAACGGTGGCAGTCCTTGCCGGTTCAAGGACTGCCGTCGGGAACCCCGTAACCGGACGGGAGAACTGTTTTAGGTGAACACGATGGAGACTTCATCGTCTCCCGAGGAGCGATTGAAGAGCAGGTTTCCTTCGAGCGATGCGACGCCGTTGCGGTTTCCGGACTTGAACTGTCCGTATTGCATCTTCGATCCGGAGATGGTGATGATGTTGCCCGCGGTGCTGCCGATGGCAATCGTCCAGGCGGCTTCTGCTCCGCTCATCATCTTGCCCCAGAAGTCGTGCGTTGCGACCAGTTCGCGGTTCGCATCGACGTTTCCGGTGACCTGACGGTCCGTGATCTGGAACCCGAGGATCCCGGCGGTGCTGTTCACATCGGGGATCTCGGTGATCTGGATGCCGAGTTGCATGGACATCTTGGCGATCTTCGCCGAGAACGTCTGCAGCGTGGCGCTGGCCGACTGGATGATCGGGGGATTCGTGGCGAGGATGGAGGTGGAGGCGAACGACGCATCGGTGACCGCGGCGTAGATGCCCTTCCCCTTGAACTTCAGACCGACCGGTTTCCCGGCCTCGAGGTCGAACGAGACATCGAACAGGCACCCGGCGGCGACATGCAGCATCCCGTCTTGGTAGATCTTCACGGTGGCGGACTTGCCCGGACCGTAGAAGTTCGACGAGGCAGCGGAACTGGTCGGCGCATAGGTGACGGAGACACCGCCGGAGACCGTTTCCGTGAGTCCGCATGCCTGCAGCGCCGCGCCGAGCGGCGTGTTCGCCGTCCCGGCCGTGCCGGAGCCCCGCAGCGGGAGCGTGAACTCGATCTCGTAGTATTTCTTCCCGGGGATGTCCGCGAAACGGGAGAGCGAGGTGGAAACGTAGTTCTGCGGCGTGAGTTCCACCATGGGGGTGATGCTCACATCGTAGGCGTGCGTGAAGTCGGTCGTGGTGAGAGCGACCGCGGTGCCCTGCGTGCTCTCGGTTTTGATACCGACGGTCTGTTTGCGGTGCAACTGTGCCATTGTCTATTCCTCCTGATTGTTCACTTTCTTGGGCGCTTCTCCGACCGGATGGAGTTCCCCGGACTCGGGGTCGCGTACGGTCTGGATGATGTGCTCGGGCTCTTTCGTGGTCTGCTCTTTCATGGTCAATCCTCCTGCCATTCGACGGTTTGATACAGGATGGTCATGCGGACGGTGGCCGCCATGATCTTCTGTTCCTGCTGGTCCTTCTGGATGTTCGTTTCGGTCCACCGGGAATCGATCGCCAGACCCGACCATGTCGGATCGATGCCGATGGCGTATTGAATGTCTGCGATGCCTTTGCGGACCTGCTCGGCGGATAGGGTCCCGTTGACCATCAGTTCGATGTCCACCGAGAGGGACCGATACCACTCGTTCGCCGCGCCGGCCATGAGCGTCTGCTCCGGCACTTCGTCTCCGTCGGTGATGTTGATGCCGGGGAGTTCACGGCTTTCCCAACTGTCGTACGGCGTGGCGCGCTGCACGTAGACGTTCGCGGCGACGTTCAGATAGTATGCTCCGGTGCCGTTGATGAGTTGGAGCCGGGATTGCACTGCATCGATGATCTGTTGTCGTTTGAGGGCCATCCTAATATTTCCAGCGAATAGTGCCGTCGGATGTTTTGATATACATCTGACCGCGAGTGAGTCCGGTGGAATCTGTGTGCAGATTTGGAACCCATACATGGCCGGATGAATCGATTTCGATCTTGTTCGTTGAACTGCTGGAGCTTCTTCCCTCGAGGAGATTCTTCTTTGATGAAGAACCTTTGATCTGGAGTGTTCCCGTGGTTGTGCTGTCGGATGGATTTCCGATGATCACGCGGTAGTCCCCTTTTACAGTCAGCCGATCGATGATGTAGTCCGTAAGGTTTGAACTGAACCCATTCCTATTCTTTGTTGCAATGGCCACTGCTCCGCCGCTGGATCCATCCTCTATCCCATAAATGACGGCGATGATATTCTTTGAACTATCGACCGAACCGCGATTTTGCCATGCAAGGCCGACGCCTGTTCCAAAGGACGGTGATGTCGGCCTTCCTCCGTCGAGGATTAATCCATTAATTCTCTGACCGGTCGGCGCTCCGGGTGTGAAGATGGTGAATGCTGCATCTGCCGTGTCTCCTCCGATCGCCACATTGCCGAACTTGCTGATCGAAATACCATTCTTTACTGTCGGCGTGAGATAATAGATCTTCTGATCGGGGTATGTATTATCCAGGAGCCACCGAAGTGTTGACTGCGAATAGTCGAGTCCTTCATGACTCGCGAAACCTAATCCGCCAAACTGCTCTGTGTAGATGTGTTCTGTGTATCCATTGGAAGTATCGACAGCGAACAACATTCCATAGTTGGATGATACGTACATCACTCCGGCTTTTTGCGCGATTCCCTGGACAAGCGGGATATTTTGTAAAAGAGTAAACGATCCTATGTACCCGAAACTGGTCCGGGAAAACTTTCTGAAGAGTGTCCCATTGGTATATGATGCGGTCCAGATCGTGTTCCCGGCCACTTCCATTGCTCCCAACTCTTCGCCGGCCGGAACCGATGCGCTGACATCATTTGTCGATGAGAGAGGCAGACCGCTTGTTGTATCAAATACAAGAATTGTCTGCCGCGATACCGGTCCGGAATAGAAGCGTTCTGCGGGGATGTAGAGTTTCCCGTTGGCGTACGCCCCGTCGCCCATGTGATCGAGCAACGCATCGCCTGCGAACGGCGTCGTGTTCGAGTCGATGCAGTTCCAGTTCGCGTCGTACTTATAGATTTTATCTGTGTTGATCAGATAGTGACGTCGGCCATCGGTGGCATATCCCTGGTGAACGTACTTCCCCAGTGACGGCGACACATAGGTCTTCGTGAACCAACTTTTGACATGCTGCAATTTTTGCGCTGCCTGCTTCGGTTTCAAAACACCGTTCTGGATCTGCCAGTATGAATCCTGGGAGAAAAGCAGCATTGGAATTGCAATGAGTGATAAAATGATTTTCATAGTATTATGAGAGATATGCGCTGACTTCGAATAAATGACCACTTAGCAGATCATCTGCCGGGAGTCCATCTCCATCGAATGTCTGCACGGTGATAGTGCTCGCGTCTGTGTGTGTGATGATGGCCGAGAACCCCGATGCATCAATAGGAAAGATTCTGGTCTTTCCGATCGGGAATTTCTGCGCGGCGGTGATCGTGTAGACTCCCGTATCTGTGCGCTGGAGCGTAGGAACGGTATTAATTCCGTTGCTGATCTCATCCGCCGTTGGTGCGTTTTCTCCGGATTGTGTCAGCAGGGCGATGTATTTCTTCGTCACCAACGCGAGTGACCGAGCCGTTATTCTTTTTGTACCGCTCACTCCTGCGCTGTCATCGACCACGACGAACATATCTTCCGGTGCGAGATCTGCCGGATTCAGTTCTGTCATATTTGATATTGTTGACATATAATTTCCGGCAATTTAATATTTCACGTTGGTGATCGCGGGTGAGGCTGCGGGCGTGAGATGGTTCGACTTTCCGCTGAGATCTATTCCTCCGCCGTTCCATTTGGTCCAGAAGATGATCTCTCCACCGTTATATGCACTTTTGAATAGCCTTGAACTATAGGCCTGACTGATGATGTTTGCGATATTTGGGTCCAGCGTGCTAAACCTCACCAACTGAACTTCGCCAATTTGACCCGCAAAATAGTTTCCGGCTAATGTTCCGTTCACTCCAATGCATAGAGGTGTTGTCGATGGATCGAATAGTGAAGATGGTATCGAGCCGGTCAAAGTTGAATTTCTTAGATCTCCATTGACATAAATATCCAAGGCTGATGGAGTGTACGTTCCGGCAATGAACATCCATTTGCCAACAACAGAAACTGCTGTTGATGATCTATTCGCATTTCCATTACCATCAGCTGAGACATAAATGAATGGTGTTCCATTTTCGATATCTATCATTATCGATCTGCCATTAGTAGCAGATTTATATTTTGATACAATTTGCTGTGAACCGGATGTTGATGATTGCTTCACCCATGCCATCATCAATATTTGGTATCCGTTCATGTTGAGGTTAGCTGGATTTGCGTTGCTCCAATATTGCGACGTTCCGTCCAACTGTGTCCCTTTTTGATATTTATTCAGAAAGAGTACCGACTTGTTTCCCTGTCCCAATAAGATGAGCGGGAAAAGCAATATGATGAAGACAATGCTCTTCATTGGTTCAGTTCCGAATGATGCCGAGTTTGATGATGATGCGCTGATTGACGGTCGGCTTAAACGCCGCCTTTGCCAGAAGAACACCGTAGAGATACCGGTCATCGGTTGCGCATGAGAATGGGATGTTGAGTCCTGTGACATACGAATAGTTTGATGCCGTTCCGTTGTTTGAAAGCGCGAAGTCGATCTCACCGATTTGCCGGGTGTTATAGTATGCGCCCGTTGCCCAGGCTGCATTGTCCGCGACGTTCGTTACGGTATCGCGGAAAAGCAGCAGCTTGAAGTTTCCGTTCGCCGTGTTTGCTGTATCGCCGACAGTGAGCAGCGCCGAAAGGATGATCCCGGCTCCGCCTTTGTTCACGACGAGACCTGAATCGTTCGCGGTGATGATGTTCGTATTCTTGAACCGGAGCATGCGTGTGAACGTGGAGTCGTTCACCACATCGTTCGCCGCGTAGGTAGTATAGTTGAACGGCCGCGTGATGGAATCGATCGCCGTGATGGTGACCTGCGTCTGACTGAGTACGATCGATGACAAAATGATGAGGAGTGCGAAGATGCGTTTCATAGCGTTCCTTTGGTTGGTTGGATCGCTGCCGGATTCGTCACCGATGCCGGCAGGATTGATATCAGTCGAGCGAGAGTTCCATCGTAGTCACCCCGAACGCATCGGCGTGTGCGCGCCGGACGTTGTAGGTGAACTCGTTCTCCAGAACGATCGGCTCACCGTCTTCCGTGGTCATCTCTTCGCCGGATTCGGTTTCGAGGGTTCCGTAGTGAACGATGATCTGGCTTGCATTCGTGATGCCCGGAATCGATGCGGTGGAGGTCCAGACGGTTGGCGACGCATTCTGCGCGCCGTATGAGTCCGACACATCGCGGGAGAACGCCACCTGGATGTCGTACGTATCCGATGAGGCATCATTCTTGTCCACCACGAACGTGGCGGGACGGGTGATGCCGAGCGTATCGGAGAATATTTCATCCAGGGGGATATTCATTGGTCACGTTCTGGCTTTCGCCCGGCACTATTCATGCCGGGCGAGAGTGATCACTTTTCTTTTTTGGAACTGGTGAGTGCGGCCGTGTCGGCCGCCGTGTTCTTCTCGG
>CALMES010000116.1 GCA_937863435.1 uncultured Candidatus Peregrinibacteria bacterium | reverse complement strand
TGTGTTCCTCCGAATGAGTTAACGGACAATTTTGCTATTGGAGTTGTTGTGCCGATACCGACGTTGCCTCCGCTCAATACTATACTTTTCCCTACTGTTGACTGGGTTATAACCAAATCAGAATTAGAGTTTACACTTATGTCTCCGTAAGTACTCGATTCATTAGCAGAAGTAAATTTCAAATACGTATTTCCGGTATCACGAGCCAAAGTAAGAGAATCGAGGCGAACACCCGCTGCATCAGCAGAGTTTCTGATGAGAGCACTTCGATCGGTTCCTTGGAGCATTATGACAGCCGTTGTATTTCCAGTCGATTGAACTGTTAACAAAGGCGTTGCTCCGCCAGTAGGATTTTGAATGAGGAATGTACCCGTCGTAGTAGCGCCACCAGAAATAGTGAGACCGCCAGTTTGCGTACCATTTCCGATAGTTGAAGAAGCAGAAACGAGAACACCGAGCGTTGTTGTTGGACGGAGTGTTCCAGATACGACATTCCAATCTTTAAATGCTGATGAGATGTAGTCTGTACCTGCTATAGCATTTGAAAGTACACCTGAAGTTGATTTGATGAGGCCGTTTGAGAGAGCAGTGAGTGTGACGGTACCTGTAGCAGTGAGGTTTCCACCGATGTATGCAGAGCCGGCTACTCCGAGTTTGGTGAATGGTGAAGTGGTAGAGATACCTACGTTGCCAGAACCTACAACCAAGCCTACTCCAGAATCAGCACCTGATGATCCGACATTAATACCGAGACCATTAGTATTGTAGACCATGTTGTAGCCTCCGTTGTTAATGAAATACTGAACCCCTCCAAACGAATAGAGTGCATTTGTTACCCCGCTTCCACCCACCCGAACATCTAATGAATCTCCTCCAACTTCAACGTAATCTGAAGAAGTAACTCCTATGAGAGACTTATTGACTCCCGCTGTTGTGTATCCCTTGAGGAACTGGTTGTTTGTTGCAAGCTGAATAGTACCTGTAGCGGTGAGGTTTCCTCCGATGTATGCAGAGCCGGCTACTCCGAGTTTGGTGAATGGTGAAGTGGTAGCGATACCTACGTTGCCAGAAGCATCAATTGTTATCCTAGCGTTCGAATCGTTAGAAATCTTAAACTTTTGGGAATCAGCAGCGTCCAACATAAGATCCCATGTGGTCAAATTGTTTCTCATGCGATATGTGACAGGAGACGATATTCCGCTTTGATAAGCGTCTACTAACACATCAGGAGCTACCCCATAAGGTATTCTGAAACTACCACTAAACAAATTAACTTTGAGTTCGGTACTAGGAGTTATGGTTACGTTCCCGGCAAAGTATGCGTCACCTGTCGTGGTAGCTCCACCAGAGACAGTGAGTCCTCCCTGTGCTGTACCATTTCCGATAGTCGAAGAAGCTGAGACGAGTATACCGAGAGTTGTTGTTGGACGGAGTGAACCTGCGATTATAGACCAGTCACGGAATTGTGAATTGTAGTAGTTAGCTGATGTTGTTGCCCATGATGAAGATCCTGCTCCACAAGCTGAACCTGTACCAGATACCTGACCGAGAGAGTTCACCTGGAGACACTGAGTAGAGCCGGTGATTGAGGTGATGGTGAGATTCGTTGTGGTTGCTGTACCTGTAGCGAGAAGGTTTGCGAGAGTTACATTGCCTGAGAAGAGACCATTGCCTTGTACAGAAAGTTTAGTTGCTGGGGTTGATGTGCCGATACCAACATTTCCGTTAAACCACGCAACACCTCCTGTTGGCATTACAGTAGAACCAACAACTAAAGCGTTATCGATCTTTATACCATCGGTGGTAACTCTAAGTTGTGGTGTATTGTATGAAGCCTGAAGGTACACAGCGTCATTACCTGCAGAAACACCTTCATTACTAATCTTAACAGGTGTGTTGTAGTAGGTTTTTATTTCATTACCGTCCCCAACCCTTCCAATATCCAAAAGCCCTACAGTAAGGAAAGATCTAACATCTACTGATCCTGTCGCAGTAATATTCGCTGCGGTGAGATTACCTGAGAAAAGGCCATTACCTTGAACTGCGAGCATGGCTGAAGGAGACGTTGTGCCGATACCGACGTTGCCATCTAAATCAAATCTAACTCTCTCGTTTCCATTTGTCTGGAATGAAAAAGGCACAGAAGAAATAAAGTTGAAAAGACCACTTTGTCTACCAATAGAAGAATCGGAGAATATTTGGATATCGTTTCCAGAGCCACCGTTATTCGCGACTAACTGTGTTCCAGAAATAGTACCTGTAGCGGTGAGATTTCCACCGATGTATGCAGAGCCTGCGACTGAAAGGCGTGCGAATGGAGATGAGGTAGCGATGCCGAGGTTGGCGGTTGATCCAGGGGCAGAGGTAAAATGGCCTCCGTTATTATCTGATTGGAATGTCCAAAAACCTGCTCCTGTACCTCCAACACCAATACTGCCCGAAGAGTTCCCTGAGCGAATGGTTGCGCTATTTCCAAATGCCACTTCTCCAGAACTTATATATCCGACACTTCCTGAGAACTGTATCCTATTAACCACTGTAATATTATTACTAAAGTATGCATTTCCCGTCGTCGTAGCCCCTCCAGATATAGTGAGACCTCCAGCCTGTGTACCATCTCCAATAGTTGAAGAAGCAGAGACGAGTATACCGAGAGTTGTTGTAGGTCGGAGAGAACCAGCTACAATATTCCAATCTCTAAATACTGATGAATAGTAGTTAGATGAAGTTGTTGACCAACGTGAAAGTGTAGAGTCCCAGTATGACGCTGAAGTGGTTGACCAGAAGTTGTTAACTGACTTCCAGTAGTCAGATGAGGTTGTTGAGAAGAAGTATCCTTTTGCGAGAGTATCGAGGTATGTCTGTACGCGAGCGTTTTGGTAGTAGAGGTTTGAGCCTTCAGCAACGTTTGTGGTGAGAAGTCCAAGAGATGACGTTGCGAGCTGTTGATAGGTACCGCCGGCATATGATCCGAGGAGAATTCCAGCGGCAGATGGGTTTGAAATACCTGTTCCTCCCCTGCCCGCTGCCAAAGTTCCCGTCCAGCTTGGTGTAAAGGTGTGAGTATCACCTGCCGAAGTGATGGTGAGGAGAAGGTTTGCGTCAGATGATGTTGCAAATGTCTGTGATGATCCTGTCTGGAATGATGAATACTGTGCACCAATAGAAGTGATTCCTCCTCCCGCTCCTGCATCAGCCCCACAAGAGAATTGACCTGTTGTTGCATTCCAAATGAGTTTGTCTCCCGAAGCAGAACATGAAGTGAGTCCTGCCCCACGAATAGTTCCTCCTATATAAAGGTCTGTTGTCGTAGCGCCTGTGGTTGTTGAACGAGTAGTGGTGAGAGCGGTGACGGTCGATGAAGCCGAAACAAAGATTCCTCGGGTAGTTGTAGGGGCAAGAGCTCCAAATGAGTTGATTGAGAAGTCACGGAATTGTGAGTTGTAGTAGTTAGCTGAGGTTGTTGAGAAAGCTGAAAGAGACTGCTGAGTGAGCCAGTAGTTAGATGAGGTGGTTGAGAATGAGAGGCCTTGTGAAGCGAAGTATGAAGCTGATGTGGTAGACCAACGTGAAAGTGTAGAGTCCCAGTATGACGCTGAAGTGGTTGACCAGAAGTTGTTAACTGACTTCCAGTAGTCAGATGAGGTTGTAGACCATGCAAATGCAGAGGTGAGGTAGTCTGTACCTGCTATAGCTGGTACTACTTGGCCGATAGCGTTTGTTTTGAGAAGAGTACCGAGTACGTTTGTGATGCTGAGATTGGTTGTGGTTGCTGTACCTGTAGCGGTGAGGTTTCCACCGATGTATGCGTCGCCGGCTACTCCAAGAACAGTGAATGGAGAAGTAGTAGCGACACCAAGCTTACCTGCAAAAGAAGAATCTCCTGTACCGTTCGATATAAATCCTCGCCCACCAAATGGATTTACGATAATATCGCCAAAACCATTTTGACCGATATTAATATTATTTAAATAGAGAGTATTTGCATTTGAGACCAAGCCCTCAACTTGATATCGAATATATGTTCCACCTTGACCGAAGTAAAGCGTGCCATTAGCTGAGTTCGCTTTACTTACAATGCGCACATCGCCACTTACATCAAGAGCGTATCCGGGTAAACTTGTTCCCACTCCCACATTTCCACCATTAATAGCAAGAGTCGTTGTGCCCGTGGTTGTCGCACCACCAGAAATAGTGAGACCGCCAGTTTGCGTACCATTTCCAATAGTCGAAGAAGCTGAGACGAGTATACCGAGAGTTGTTGTTGGACGAAGTGAACCAGCGACTATACTCC
>CALMES010000115.1 GCA_937863435.1 uncultured Candidatus Peregrinibacteria bacterium | reverse complement strand
GCGTTTCACTTTCGATTTCCGTGCGATTTCCTGGACCGTTGCTTCGCCAAGTTCAAGAGTTGCAAGGTAAATATGCACTTCGGGTTTAGATAGACCAATAGTCTGGATGAGAATAGTTTCAAGATTCATATGTCTAATTATAGGACATATTTATAAAATACGCAATTTTGTTTTATATAAGCCATTTATTAACAAAATTATCTTATAATTATTTACTATTAAATTGAAGATTTTAGACATATAAATAGAATTTTGTTGTTTTATATTTTTCTTCTAATTTTATGCCTAATGAAATGGACGAAGAAATTCCCCTTTATCGAACTTGCAATATATCTCATGCGCTTGTAGCAATGGGATATTCGGATGGAGATGAGCGACTTCATGCTACAGAATCACGGATAAAGTCATTGCAAGACCTTAATATAAGGCAAGTAATTGAGCTGTTTCACAATATGCAGCAGCTCGGATTTGCAAACGTAACAGCAAAAGAGAGATGGTTTAACGATAAATTTTATAATCCGGTAGACTATAGCCTTTTACAAGTTGTAGCTGCGATTCAAGATCTTTGTGATGGAGATCCCGACGTTACACGCGGACTCATGAACGTCTTAGATCGATCAATGAACTCCAATGATATTGCTGCGGCAAGAATTGCTCTGGCAAACATACGTAAAAAGGGACCAAAGTACCATCGATCTTCCGGAGGTCCCACATGCTAAAAGAATCACATTCTTGTATCTTCTGTTCATTTCAACACGGTCTTTGCCTTCTCCATGTCATCCACCTGAATGTAGCCGATCGTCTCTTTGCCGTGACTTGTAAGGTACACGAAGCGAATGTTGAGGTTAGCCCCAGCACACGCGCGCGCAACGGAAGCGATAGAGCCGGGCTGATTTTTCAGTTTGACCTCAAAAACAGGCATAACGAATACCTCTCCGTACGAACCAAGCACCATTTTTGCCGTCTCGACATCATCCACAATCATGTTAATCCGGCTTTTATCAATTCCTTCATTGCAGTGCATGGCTTCTATGTTTACCTGAGCCGCACGCATGGCATCGCATACTTTTGCAAGCGAGCTTGGTACATTGGGCAAAACGATGGAAATTTGGGTAACTTGTTTCATAGGAACGGCAGACAGTTAAGCGCTAAACGGCCTAAAATGCAAGGGTCAATGGCGAAGATCCCGCAACAGGCCAGCAAATAGTTACTGGCCTGTTTGGACGCAATTTGGCTAACAATGACCCACATCCATGTTGCTGGTTATACCATCCTCATTCGGTCTTGCCGGTGATGACTCTGTGTTATTTGGTCGTGTAGCAGGTACCATGGCTGTTGCTGATACCCCGCTACAAGCTTGCTCCCATCGGGCAACGATAGCTCTGGCAGCATCGACCAATTCGCGAGTTTGCTCATTGTATGGATCGTCAAATCGTACATCTGATTGTGCTACTGTTTCTATGACTGCACGATCATAATCACTAAAAATAGGATGGTTTGGTTGAATAGACATTGTTAGAAAGAAAAAGAAATAAAATGTTTCAGCAGCCGGGAAGAACGGTCCGCATTTGCGTAACCGAACTTCCGCACGAAGCAGAAAGCCGAAGAACCACGAGAAGAAATAGGGATGGGCGCTCATGAGAGAAAAAAGTAATAAAAAAACGGCCCCCATTCGCTTCGGAAGGGAGGCTCGTCGTGTTTCTATCGTAGAATGCTACGCACGCAGCCGGCCTTCCTCGGCAATAAGGAGAAGGGAGAGGCTGAGGGTGGAAGTGCGTGCAAACATTGCTGATGTATTGAAATCGAAGTGAGAAAAAGTTGCAAGAGAAAATGATGAGGAAAGGGGGTACAGGAGGAAAAGACGAGAGGAATAGAAACCCATAAAGCTTCTGCTACTTACATTCCTTTCCTCCCGTCCTCCTCTATAACCTTTTCTCTTCCTATGCCTTTCTGCCTTCATTTCGCCTTTACCGCCCTGCCGTTTCGCATTACCCTAGGCGTCCGTTAGAAACTCCTCTATACTTTTGTCCCGTATGCACCGCATACTTACTCTCGCTTCTTATGGTACACATTCTTAAGCCAAACGTCGGCGCCACTCACAAAATTCATCGCCGCGCCCGCGGTAATGCATCCGGTTCCGGTACAACAGCCGGTCGTGGTACCAAAGGTCAGCAGTCGCGTAGCGGCAAGGGTCGTCGGGCGGGTTTTGAAGGAGGACAGACGCCTCTCATCCGCCGCCAGCCGAAGCTGGGCGGATTCACTCGTCCGGGTCGTATCGAGTTTGAGGTGCTGAATATCGGCACACTCGAAAAGCTTGATGCCGGCTCCTATTCCGTAAACGCTCTCAAGAAAGCACGTCTCGTTTCCGGCAAGCACCCCGTTAAGATTCTGGGCTCCGGTGAACTTACCAAAAAATTCACGCTCACTGTCCACGCTGCCTCGAAGAGTGCAAAAGCAGCTGTGGAAAAAGCAGGCGGCTCCATCGTTATTCACAAAGCCTAATTCCTCTCTATGGTCTTCACGTACCTTCGCCAGCTCTGGCGCTCACCCGACCTCCGCAAGCGCATCATTTTCACCGTCGCACTTCTTCTGGTATACCGCATTGTTTCGCACATTGCTGTACCGGGTGCCGACAAGGCGCTTCTCGCCAAATTTCTCAGCACCAGCCAGAGCGGCAGCGCACTTGGTATTTTTGCCGCACTCACCGGTGGAGCGATCCAGCACTTTTCTATCATCATGTTGGGACTGTCTCCTTACATTAATGCATCCATCATTCTGCAGTTGTGTGCGGTTATTTTCCCGAAACTCGAGGCTATTTCCAAGGAGGGTATTCAGGGTCAGCAGAAGATCAATACGTATACCCGTTGGCTGTCGTGGCTTTTGGCATTTATCCAAAGCTACGGGTTCCTTGTTCTTCTCAACAGAAGCGGGGCCGGCAATATTGTCGATACGTCTTTTCCGCACGTGCTCATCCCGATGATCATGGTCTGTGCCGGTTGTATTTTTGTCATGTGGCTCGGTGAGCTTATTACCGAGAAGGGCATTGGAAACGGTATTTCACTCATCATCTTTACCGGTATCGTCGCCAACATTCCAAAGACCCTCTCCACCATGTTCGTTGCCGGTCAGGAGAAAATCGGTGCGTTCTACCTGTTCCTCGTTGTTTCTGTTGCCATGCTCGTTGCGGTTGTGCTCTTTACGGATGCTCACCGTGTCATCCCTGTGACCTACGCCAATCAGGGTGCCGGCCGCGGAGTGAAGGGCAATATCCCCGTGCGTCTCAACCAGGCAGGAATGGTGCCGATCATCTTTGCCGTTTCGCTCATTACGCTGCCCGGCATTATCGCTCAGTTCCTCCAGACTGCACCTCGCTTTGCCGGTCTTGTGAACTTCATCAACCTGAACCTCAATGCCACGAAGCCTTCCATGATTTACATTGCCGCTTACTTCCTGCTCGTTATCCTCTTCACGTATTTCTACGTATCCGTGACATTCAAGCCGGAAGATCTGGCCGAGAATATCCAGAAGCGCGGAGGGTTCATTCCGGGCATTCGTCCGGGCAAGCAGACAGCCGAAATGCTCGCGAAAGTCTCCAGCAGGCTCAATCTGTGGGGCGGCATCTTCCTCGGCATTGTTGCCATTATCCCGCTGCTCTTTACCAAGTACTCAACCCTCAGTTCATCCGACCTCATTGTGTCCGGTTCCGGTCTGATCATCATCGTCGGTGTCGTGCTCGAACTCATCCGTCAGATCAATGCGCAGTTACTTGCGCATGATTACGACAAACTGGTTTAAGGGGTAAGGCGAGTATTGTGGGTAAAGCGGGTAAGGTCAGTAAAAAATTATTCACTTGTTTCACAATAAATTTTAGGTGTACGATTGTACACATGAATGATGGGAAATTTCATAACGGTTTCCGAAAATTAATTGCCTGGCAACGGTCTCATGAATTGACGTTGGCGATTTATCAGATTACCAAGCTATTTCCATCTGATGAACGCTATGGGATTACAAGTCAATTACGAAGAGCATCGAGTTCCATTGGCGCTCAAATTGCTGAAAGATCAAGAATGCCAACCCAGGTACATCGCAAAATTTACTACGATCGTGCTTACACCTTGGCAGCAGAGGTTGATAATTTTCTTGAAGTTGCGAAAGATTTACAGTATCTCAGCACTCAAATATATGAAGAGCTTTTACAGAAGATAAATCGTCTTTCGTATCTCGTTAATCGTCTATCTTGCTCTTGTCGAGTCAAAGAAAACTAATCATTACGCGCCTTACTCACCATACCCGCTTTACTCGCCTTACCTTCACTTAACTCTCATCTTTCTCCCTGCTACACTACTCTCACTATGGATTTAGTCCTCTTTGGTATCCAAGGCTCTGGCAAAGGCACACAGGCGAAGCGTTTGGCCAAGGAATTCGGTTACGAAATCTTCGAAGCCGGAGGTGAGCTGCGCAAAATCGCTGCGTCCAGGTCCGAACTGGGCAAAAAAATCACGTCATATATCGATAAAGGCGCATTGGTTCCGCATGAGATTATTATGGAAGTGGTCAAAGAGGCGATTGGCAAGATTCCGAAAACGCAGAAAATCCTCTTCGACGGAATCCCGCGCGATGCAATGCAGCAGCGGGATTTTGATCGCATTATGAACCAAGCCGGACGGCAGTTTACCTGCATCCATCTTCTGCTGTCGCGCGACAAAGCGGTCAAGCGCATTATCGGTCGTGCGCAGGAGCAAGGGAGAAATGATGACAAGGATCTCACTGCCATCAACCGGCGCATGACGACGTTTGTCGAAAGCACGTTGCCTATTCTTGCCCGTTACAAACACGAAGGAAAGGTGATCGAGATCAACGGCGATCGTACGATGGATGAGGTGTACGGAAGTCTGGAGAAGATGGTGAGGAGTTTGGAGAAGTAACTACCAAATACCAATCGCCAATTTCCAAAACTTCTTTTTTTAAAATCCTCTGATTCGTCTGCATCTTCTCTTTCCTCTGTTTCTTCTATTTCAATTCCGACGTGCAATGTCCGCATCTCACGGCAGCTTTGGGAAT
>CALMES010000114.1 GCA_937863435.1 uncultured Candidatus Peregrinibacteria bacterium | reverse complement strand
GGATTCGGCTCATTCCAAAGGGTGCTTGCAACTGACTCAATCTATACAACATCGGCGACTTCTATGATTCATCCTGACGGGAGCGCAACGTCACCGCGTCTCGGTCTGGTGAAAGCATCGGGTTTTGGTCCGGAGATTCGTTTTCTTTCTTCATCGGCATCACTATTCTCAATTCGCAGGGTGACAGGTGGAACGATACTCGCTCCATCAGCATCCACGGTGGATATGCAAATCGGGGCAACTGGAAATGTCACATGGAGCGGTGGGAATCATACTGGAATGGGAACCTTAACATCAGACGCGATATTTCCGTCTTCGACAACGATCTCCGAAGTTACGAGGCAGACGGCGAACACAACATCACCCGCTACTGGTTTAAGATTACGAGAACAGTCCACTGGAACTATGGGGAGCGGATTCGGTGGGTATCTTGCGTTCTTCCACAAAGACATTACCGGAACCGACAACGAAATGGCGGACATTTATGCCGTGCAGACGGGGGGAACGAAGAATAGCGCACGGATCGACCTTTATACGTCTGCGTCCGGCGTGAGTGGTCGCCGAATGTCTATCGACTCGAACTACGTTGACTTCTCAAGCACGGTGTCATTGCGAACGGGAGGAACGACATGGATTGACGGTTCTCGAAATATAAGCAACATTGGAACCATCTCTTCCGGTGCTATCACTTCAACGGGACTTCACACGACGGACTCTCTCAAAGTGAACGGATATGCCAACCTTGCGGGTAACGGAGGGAGAGTGACAATTCCGGCGGGTGATTCTATCCAAGTAAGCGTAACGGGACTCACCGTTGCCACGGGTTCTGCCGTGGTGTCCTACCATCGCTATAAAACGGCATCCTCGACTGCCGATACCATTCCAACAAGTGCTGTTTACACAGCGGGCAAGTTGTCCATCTATGGGAAGTTTGGGTGGCTTGTGAACTATTTCATCGTATCACGATAAGGGGGAACCAATGGAAAGGGTAATGGCATTCTTCACTGGCGTGCTTGCTGCATTCGCCTTGATGCTGAAACAGGTTGCTGGACTGTTCCACATCTTTTCAAATGAATACCTTCAAACAATGATCCTCTACATGACCATTGCTTGGCTATTCATACAGATCAGCATGAACATCCGGAAATGGTCCAACGAAATGAAAAAATACTTCAAAAGGGGGAACTGATGGAAATCGGAATAATGGACCTTGAGACCAGCGGCTTCTATGCTGACAATTCTATCCTGCTATGTGCATCGATAAAATCGTACAAGCATAAACATATTACCACGATCAGGGCAGACCAGTTCAAGACATGGAAGACGAATAAGACGGACGAGAGACTGGTGATCGAGGCGATTGCAAAAGAACTGGATAAGTACGATATCCTTGTGGCTCACAATGGTGAGTGGTTCGACAAAGGATACTTCAATGCAAAGTGTATCGAGTTCGGTATCGAACCCGTGCTCCGAAACAAGAAGACCATTGATCCCTGCCAGATCAGCCGGCGTCACATGAGGCTTGGCAGAAACTCCCTTGCAGCACTCACCGACTTCCTCCGCATCAAGGTCCACAAGACTCCTATCGAGCTTCTGGAATGGCGTAAAGCATCCCATGACAGCAATAAGAAAAGCATGGATGTGATCGCTTTCCACTGCGAAAAGGATATACTGGTACTGGAAGAAGTCTATATCCGTCTCCTCAAATTGATCGGCGACATCAATACGAAAGGATCCTTCCGATGAGCAAGAAGAAACTCAGTATTGCCGAAGAGATCAAAAATCAGTATGTTACCGACAGCAATGCTGAAACGATCAGGGAGATCATGGCACAGACGGGTCTCTCTGAGAGCGCGGTAAGCAAATTCATCAAAAAACGTATCCAGTCTGGAGAGTACGAGCAGGTCCTGAAACGGATCAACGGCCGTATTCTCCCGGCATATCGAAGAAAGGGGAAGTGAGTCATGGATTGGTTCGCATACATTCGGGAGAACATCTGGCTGGCGATCGTGTTCGCTGCCATCCTCACCTCCGTGGTGACGGCATTCGCAAACCTGTTCGAGAAGGTGCAGGGTGTCCCCAACACCAAGCTGAACATCCTCTTCTCCATCATCATTGGCCTGGCAGTGACCAATCTGAATTTGGACTGGCACAAACTGACCTCTTACCAGGATACCGCTATCCGTCTCTCGCTGACGATCTTCCTTCCCTACCTCGTTGCAAAGGTCCGCGGGCAGGAGTTGGTGGACAACCTGATCTCTGGCGTGGTCGAAGGAGCGAAGAACTTCAAAGTAGGCAAGAAGGGTGACGAATGAAAACCTACGATGAATTCCGTCAGGCAATTGCTGTCCGTGAATCCTCCGGTAAATACAACTGCGTGAACTCCCTTGGCTATCTCGGGGCCTATCAGTTCGGGAAACCCCGGCTGTGGGACCTCGGTATCAGCATCGATGGATGGACTCCGCAGAAGATCGATGGACTGCCGAAGAACATGAGGACTATCTCCAAGGAAGATTTCCTCAAGGATATTGAACTACAGGACGGATGTTTCCGCAAACATGTTGGAATGCTCGCCCGCTCCATCCAGAAGCGTGTCGATGCTCGCGACATCGAGAAGTACACTCTTTCTGGTCTTGTCGCCGGTGCTCATCTCAAGGGGATCGGCGGTGTTCTGGACTTCGTGCAGGCCGGGAACGACAATCAGGACGGCTATGGCACGAAGATCAGTGAGTATATTACCACCTTTGCCGGTTATGACATCGCATAGTGTCTTGGAAGGACCATCAGACCGTCATCGAGAGAAATAACTCCACCCTTCCATATACGTTGAATGAGGGAAACGAAATGGTCCAATACGTACGCTACATCCTCCTCGCAGTTCTTCTTTCCTCCTGCTGCCCGAAGATCGACAAGGAACCCATCGTCAGGATGGACACACTGTATGTCCCCGTAGGCTTTACAGACACCATCACCGTAACAAAGCAGGATAGTTTCTTCGTTGCTGGTAAGACGGTGTATCTGCAGGGGAAGACCGTCCACGACACACTGATGCAGTATATTGTCCGCCCGAAGCATGATACCATCAAGGTGCCTTACCCCGATACCATCACCGTGTACAAAGAGATAAAGCAGAGAAGTGTTCTGGATGGTATCACGCTGCGCGATGTCGTGATAGCGGGTGCCATCGTTGTTTTCATCATCATCCCTTTGCTGTACTTCTTCTTCCGGAGAAAGTAATGCCACGCGAACAGATCACCATCGAGGATTTCTCTGCCGGCATCATCACCACTGTCGATGCGCAGGATACTCCTATCAACGCTTCTTCCTGGTCTCTCGATCAGGACCCGGAGGCTCCGCAAGGCGTACTGCGAGGACGGGAAGGAGACACTGCCTATATCGATTCCGTCAATGATCATGGCGCATCGCGTACGACATGGATTGTACGCGAGGACGGAAAGCGTGACTTCCTTTTCTACAGCAAGGATTCCGGCAAATTGTGCGCCATCACCGATTATTTTTCTGCAAAGACGTATCAGAATGCGGCGACCCTTACTATCTCATTGGTCACCTCACTGGAAACATTCAATCGTGGCGCTCGTCTTGGCTATGGCAACAATGATGTGAAGTACTATGGCTATATCGATCATGGTCAATTCGGCGGCAGTGCCCCTTCTGGTCTCCAGTATCTGAATAGCAAACTCTCTGCACCAATTCTTTTCCCGAGCGTATATAAAGCAGTTTCAAATTCTTCATATTCTTTTGCAATCGAATGGCAGGGGAAGAAGGTCTATCGTATCGACAACAACGATGGTTCTTTTATTCTCTCTGACAAACTGTTTTCCTCTCTTCAGGGAATTGCTTTCGATGGCACATATATTTATGTCTATGATAATTCGTCCACGTATGGCATTGTGTATAAGCTCGATACGTCCTTGAATGTTGTTACCAATTATTCCATTTCGTCATGGGATGGGGGTGCATTTGGTGGTTCCCAAGCTGGCCTTGTAACGGATATGGAATTGAGTGCCGACAATGGCACTCTCTTCTTCGCTGGTCAGCGTGCTATTGGAGCAAATAGTCCGTGGTCCTCCGCTACCGCAAAGTTCATCTTCTCTTTTTCTCTCTCTGGTCTTACAAATGGACAGTCGGTAACAACGACGAACAGAACGCCAAACCTCTCTGCGTCGGCCAACGACGGATCGTTCTATTCCGTGACAGCAAGCATCTATCTCCCAATGCGGTCGCTGGTGAAACTCCAGTATAATGCAGAGATCGGGATCCTTGGCTACACGACAACGGAGATGTACTATAACTCAGCTGCAGCTCATACAGCTCCAGACAATTTCATTCTTGTTATTGATACATCATTTACTGCTGGCGGGTATTTCACTGGCACGCATTCTCGGATGATTGGTCTCAATACTGGTCCCGATAATGGCGGTGCATATATGTTCAATGCTGCTTATGCTTCTGATGGCTCGAAGCAGGATACGCTCCTGATCACGACATGGCTCAATGGACGCAGCGCATCCTATAACTGCAAGTATGGTGGCGGTGTGGCCCGCAACGTCACTATCAACACAACGTATGGGGCGGACTATGTGTGGACTGCTGCTGGATGGAAAACACTGAGCTCCGTCACCCATGCAGGAGAGAATCGTGCGCTTTATGACAACATCATTTCTGGAACAGTGTCATGGTTCAAGTACGATGATGTTGCATTGGAGTTTGGATTTCTCTTCTTTGCCGCATACAACAATGAATATGCAGCGGTGCAGAGCGTCGATCAGACGGGTCGCTTTTACAACATGTACACTGATAAGACGGGAATTCTTTCTGGCAGTCCTTACTATGTGAAATATTCTGATGTTGGCATTGTGGTTTCCCAGTCATCAGTTTCTGGCTCCATTGACAATGTAAAGTGCTATTACAAACTCTGTCTTTACTATCAGGATAGCCAACTCTCTCCATTACAGCAGTCTTCTCCTATTGCAATCACTATCCCTGCCGGCAATTATGCGGTGCAGGTTGTTGTCTCATTGAAGACCAGTGTTCTCAATTCGAGGGTTACTGGCATTGGGGTATTCCGGGCAGAAAGTTCCTCATCAGACTCTTCCCCGACAAGCGAGTATCGCCTTGTTGAAGTAATCGACGTTCGTAACCCCTGGACACTCTATGCCAATACGAACTATGGAAGTTTCAATACGTTTTCCATCATTGATATAGGCACGCAGGGATCGACGTATGAAGCAACGTCTGGCGTTCCAGAATCGTTGCCAAACAATTTCATGCGCTATTCCATTGGATGTCAGGGCAACGGCTATCTCTTTGTTGGGCAATGCGCGAATGAGGAGTTTGACGACAATAGCATCTCCAACATCATCTTCCGTTCGAAGAAGAATGCGCCAGATACCTTTGATTGGTCGAATGACTTCCTTGTCCTTCCGACCCGTCCACAGGCAATGCATTTCTTCAAGAACATGCTTTTCGTGTTCGATGTGAACACCACCTACGTCATCGACCCGGAATCATTCTCCTTGCTGCAGGTGCTCGACGGGTATGGATGTGCGGATAACAATCATGTTGTTTCCAACAACGAGATGATGGTATTCGCCAATGCCAATAACGTCTATCTTTATACTGGCCAGAATATCGCCATCATCTCTCAGGCGGTAAACATCTCCCAGTACTCTACGGTTGGTGGCCTTACCGTCTATACGCACCGCGGACTTCTTTCTACCGGATATGAAATGTCGATAGCGTTCTTTTCCAAGAAGAACTCGGTCGTTATCTCTTATATAAAAAGCGGTGTAACGCCAAAGGCATTTGTCTTCCATGCGCCATCAAAATCATGGCACTATTGGGAGATCGTAAGTGATCTTCCAGATGAACCTGGAACACGCAGCAAATCGGTGTTTGGAGATTATCTTGGGAACTGTTATCTGTCCCATGATTATGGCGTAGTACAATTGGCATCGGGAAGTCGTCTGTCGTGCACATGGATCTCCCGTCAGTTCAATGGCGGGGATGTAACCATCCTGAAGAAGTTCGTGCGCATCATCCTAAATACTCCATATGGCGGGACGATCACCGCAAAGTATTACGCACTGAATGCCAACACCACCATCAATACGGCATTCACCAGCGGCGTGAATCTCAATGACCTCACTTCCAAGGCGAACAACCTTTGGGTGAAGATCGTCGTGGGTGCCACAGAGCAGTTGCAGGGTATCACCATCATCTTCCGTAGAATGATAGGACTTCGGTAATGGATAAAGTATATCCACAGGGGACGACGGGCAATGCTCAGACCGATCTGATGATCCGCAACCTCTCCAATGCGGTGAACGAGATCGTGGACCTTCTGAATAAAGCCACCTCACAGCAGAAACCCAGTGATTCCCCGGGTTCCATGCGTGTTGTGAAAAAGGGTGACAATACCTATATTGTGGCAGTGAAATCGGAAGATGGCTGGCTTGTCTCCGATCCTCTTTCCTCCACCGGCTTCCGCTTCCAGACCAAACTCGATTAGAGGCATACCATGGACCCTATTTCAATCGCACTTATGGGTGGCGGTCTTGTCGCCAAGATGTTCAACAGTACGCCTGAATTCAATGCTCTCACTGGAGATTATGGCATTCATGGTGATTATTCGTACAAGGCAGGAGATGACTATGGACAGCGGTATGCTACCGATAATGTCAACCGGTATGGTTTCCAAGGCGTCTATCAGAAGTACCTGAATGATACCACGGAACAACTCAAGACCAATGAGATGCGCCGCATCCAGAAGCTGGCATCAGGTCTTGCTCCCGGACAGGCATCCCTTCGTGGCGGTGTGGCATCTCAGGGGGTGAATGGTTCCACCTCCAATGTGATTGCCCGCCAGCAGAGAGAGCCTCTGCAATTCAAGCCCAGCAATCCGAAGCTCCCGAAGTACCTGCGCGAG
>CALMES010000113.1 GCA_937863435.1 uncultured Candidatus Peregrinibacteria bacterium | reverse complement strand
TGGTCAGGCTGCCTTCAACGTAGATCTGGCTGCCTTTTTTCAGGTATTCGCCGGCAATTTCCGCCTGACGGCCAAAGAACGAAATGCGGTGCCATTCGGTGCGCTCCTGCTGGTTTCCGTCCTTGTCTTTCCATTTGTCCGTAGTTGCCAGCGGCAGGTTTGCTACTGCATCGCCGGCCGGTAGGTAGCGCACTTCCGGATCACGGCCAACATTTCCGATCAGCATGACTTTATTGAGGGATGCCATTATTCGTTACTCCAATCTTCGTTTGTCTCTATGTCCGGCGTGTTTTTCATCTCTCGCCAAATTGCGACAAGCGTAATCAGCGCTGCCAGAATCCAGTTTGCAATCACCATGCGGATCATGCTGCGGCCCTTTCTGAAAGCCATTGCTCCATTTTTCCTGCGTCGGCGTTGTATTCGCCGGTTTCAGGATCAATACCAAGTAAAAGCTGCAGTGTGTTTGGCGTGTCCAGCAACTGCCATGCCACGGCTATTTCGTGCTCTGTATGGCGGCGCATGAATTCGTGTGCGACGTTGACGAACACTTTGAGCATGGTGATATCGTCTTGATCCAGCCCTGCGTTCTGGCCAAGCAGCACCATGTCGAGCGCATCACGGTAAATCGCCGCGCACTCAACAGCGAGCGCCCACAGTGTTTCGTGGCCGTTTCCGGTTTTTCCTGCTTTGTCGTCCTGCAGGCAGGCCATGCGGATAAAGGCGATGTATTTGCCAAGCGTGTTGACGTTGATCTGCGTTGCGGTGCGTGTTGCCAAGGCGAGAATGCAAGCGCGTGCGGCGGCCTCTGCGCTATCGAATGTCGGCTCGCCAACGGCGCGATTGATTCCGTCTGTCACCCATACCGGCATGCGTGCAACGGCATGCCGCTTGTTGCTGGTGAACTTGCGTAAGCGTTTTTTCATGTTCCGCTCTCAAAAAAAGCCGGCTGCACAAACCCCGGCCGGTGCGGGTTAAGGAGGTTTACGCCTGTGCTGCGTGTCTGCTCGGTTAGGCGGCGCTTGCAATCTGGCGTGATGCCTGGAACTTGACGAATTCAACCAGTACGGCGCGAATCTTGTTTTCGTCCTTGCCGAATTCACGGCTACGCAAAAATGCGCTGATTTCGTCCTGGTGCTCAACAACGGCGGCGCGCAATGTTTCTGGTGTTGGCGCAGAAACGGCCTGCAGTTGCGGAGCAGGCGCAGCGGCCTTTTGAGCTTGCTGCTCGGCTTCCTTGTCGGCTTCTGCCTTGCGTTGCGCTTCCGCCTGTTTGTACTGTTCGATTCGGCTGCGAATCGTCAGCTGGAAATCTTCCATCGGCTTGGCAATCAGCTGCTGCAGGTCGGGCGAGAACAGGCCGTTCTGGTCAATGACATATTCTTTGTGCCAGGCCAGCTTTGCGCGCACGTCATCGGCCAGCACATTGGCGGCAATCTTGCCGTTTGCCAGAGCGGTATCGATGGCGTTTTGCACGCTGGCCAGTGTTTTCAAGCCCTTGATGGCGGCGCCGAAGTCTGGCGGAAGCGGAGCGAAGCGCACGCCAGCAATGCTGGCCTGCAGATCGGCAACATGGGCTGCGAACAAGGATTGCGCGGCGCTGATCTTCTCTGCGCGGATGCCGTCTTTGCGCTGCTTGACCAGCTTTTCCAGCGTCAGGCGCTTCTGGCGTGCTTCTTCCTTGATTGCGTCAATGGTGCGGAATAGCTCGTCAATGCTGGCGGTTTGTGACAGCGCATGCTGCTTGGCCGCTTCCAGCCGGCTTTCAACGTCGCTGCACCACTTGGCGGTTTTGTCTGCGCTTGCGAAATCGTCGTCGGTTTCCAGCTTGGTATTGATGCCATCGAAAACAGCCAGTGCATGCGCCTTGAATGCAGCCAGGTTGGACGCCGTCACCATGCCAGTGACTTCGATGCGCAGCGCTGGCAGATCATCCGGCGCCTTTGCTACGGTCTGCGCTGTAACCGGCTCTGGCTGATAATTGGACAGATCCTGCTCGAACTGCGCCCAGCCTGCGGTGATTTCTTGTGCCAATGCCGGATCTGATTCGTACCAAAAGTGTTTTGCAGGCTCTGCCAGCTCGTCGCCGTGCCAGGCTGTAGCCATAAACAGGCAGCGCTCTGCGCCAGATACCATCAGCTGCTGCTGCATTTGTACGCGATAGTGCTTCGGCAGATCTGCGGCGGCGGCGCATTCACGCAGCGCGGCGTTCAACGTCTTGTGCTCAAAAACCACGTCCTCCAGCATGGTCAGGCCGTCAAAGCTGGCAGCCAGCTTGCCGGCTGAACCCACTACCGGATAAAGCTCGGCGCCAATGATTTCCTCGGCCAGTGGACGTGCCAGTGCTTCAAAGCGGTGTCCGTCGTCAAAACGGCGCTGTGTGGCAGCATCTACCTCTGCGGTGATGCCGGTGGCCTTTTCCTGCAACAGTTGATTGCGGGTTTTGTAGGGCGATACGCCCAGCATGGCCGGCGCTTCGCTGGCTGGAAAGTGAGCGGCGCGGAAGGCGTGCCATTCCGGCGTGCCTTGAATCAGGTTATGCGTGATCATGTTCTTACTCCTGGCCGGCTTCGGCGGTATGGGTGATTTGCAGCGAGCGGATGCGTGCGATCTGGTCGCCTGACAACTGGTAGCGGGTGCTGATCATGGCAATGATTTCGTCAGCGGATTTTTTGCCTGACTGGATCGCTGCAAAGAATCCGGCGATGTTTGCCTCAAGCTGGTCGTCGGTGTAGCTATGCAGTTGAGGCTTAGATGGCTCTTTGCGCTGCGTCGTGACTTCTCCGGTATTGCCGTCGTAGACGGTGACGCCATTATCCAGAGCCTTGCCTTCCATTTCGTCGGCAGTCGGCTGCGCGCCGAATTCTGGAAACGCCTTTCGCAGCGCTTGCGCTTCGGTGCATTTTGCAAGTTGCCCATATGCGCGCTTTTTCCACATCGCATTCGGCGCATCGGATTTTGCGGATCTGGTTGCGTAGTTTTCTTTCCACAACTCTTTCGCGGTGTATTGCGCAAGCATTCCATTCGGCAGAATCTTGGTGACGGTCACGCGACACCATTTCGGGTATGTCACGTTCACGCCGTCCAGCGTTTCAGTGACATCCTCACCAAATTCAGGCTCAGAGGTTCCCGCGTGTACCCCGCTGCGTGACGCCTGGGTACGATAAAGGCCAATGCCCGGCATAACCGTGTCGCGCATCTCCTTTTTATCCCAGCCATTTTCATCTTTCTTTCCGGTCGAAACGGATATCGGAACGATGTGTACCGGCTTCTGCATTGGATCAAGCCCTGCTGCCTTGCAGTAGCCAATCACCAGCTTGATAGAAGCGTCCTGCGCACCTGGGTACAGCGAGTTGCGCAGAACGTCCATCAGATCCGCTTCGCTCAATGCCATTTCAGGAATGGCTTGTTGTTTTGTTGTCATTGCGTTGCTCATGCCAATCCCTCCTTACGCAGACGTGCATGCTTGCGCTGGTTCACGTCCAGTTCAATGTGTTGTGCAACCCTATCGGACAGGTAACGCCCGGCCTCCAGAATCTTGCCGGCACGGATCAGCTCGGCCAGATTGTCCATGTGGCTGGCATCCTCAAACGCCAGCTGCAGCGTTTCGCCTTCCAGTTCTTCCATCAGAAACAGCTTTTCCTGTTCTGCGTCGGCTTCGATCTTGTCGCGCAGAGACTCACGCGCCTGGTGCCGCATTTCAGCGGCCAGAACGAAATCAGCGTGGCCCATGATCAACCACCAAACAGGCGGCGACGAACATCAGCCGCATAGCCGCGTGCGGCCTTGCGCTTCTGCGCCATTTCACGGCTTTCGTTGTATTGGTTGCCCTCTGTCTTGCGAGAGCGGATGAGGCGGGCGCGGAACGGCGCACCGAAATCGATGATTGTCATGATGAGTTTCCTTAAAGGTTAAGATGCCTGCGCCAACAGGCTTTAACATGATTTGCTGTGTTTTATTGTGTTTTGCTTTGCAATGTCATGCTGTGTTGTTATCATATATGCATGAATTGCGAATTGCAATACATTTTTGAATAGTTTTTAGCGCAGTTTGTCGATAATCGTTGCCAGGGCATCGGCAACAGGTTGCGATAAATATCGATTGCGGTCGGCGCGGCGTATTACCGCGATAAGGCGTGTGGCGTGCGGGGTTGTTGGTTCGTTCTCGATAGCATCTTCACCGCGCACAACAGACGGAGATACGCCGAAATAGGCGGCGAGGCGATCAACTGTTTTTGCTGATGGGCGCGATGTATCGTCGTTTAAATAGCGGTAGATCGTTGCATATCCGATCTGCGCCTCAATGGCCAGTGAGTACGGGGTTAGCTGGTGTTGTTCCAGTAGCGCAAAAAGCGCGGCGGCATGTTTAGTCATGCAAAAAATTATACGCCGCTGTATAGTTTTTAATGTGTCCGATTTCGGATATCGGTTTTATTCGCGGAGCGAAAAGGCAATGCCAAAGAAAGTCACATACAAAGAAATGCTCACCGCATTAAGCGAAGTGTTTGCGCAGCAGGATCTGGCCACTCTGCTGAAAACAAATCAGCCGACGATTTGTCGAATGCTCGCCAAGGATCAACTGAACAATCCTAGTGAGCTGATGGCAAAAACGATTCGCCGGCTATATCGGCGCTATGTGGTCAATGCGAAATTGCGATAGCATTGCGCGCAACAGTATGTGCTGGCATGTACTGTTATTGAATAGTATGTAGTGCTCCGCGTGTGCGGGGCTTTTCGC
>CALMES010000112.1 GCA_937863435.1 uncultured Candidatus Peregrinibacteria bacterium | reverse complement strand
GTTGCAGAATTATTTGCTCTTGCACTTGTAGCGTGGTCAACAAGTAAAACCGCTCTAAATTCTTCGTATGAAAAGTAAAACGGCAGCTAAACATTAAGCCGAATATACAAAAGCCCACCAAAAATCTTCCAACGTAAGCCACTAAGCCAGCCCGGCTTTTGAATATTCGGTGTTCAGCGAGACCGGATGATGGACTGTGTTTCTCTTAGGTGGATTACTATCTTTTTTGTCGGATGGATGGCTGACTTTTGTCAGTCATAGAAGAAAAATAGCACTCGCCACCCCCAATAGAAGGCATGGCAGTGCCACAGTGCACGGAGTGCACTGTGTTCCAATAAGTTGGATTGTCAATAGTGTTGCGTAGTGTCCTCATTCCGGGGTGATTTTGGGAGAGATTCGAGAGTAATTCTGGTTGATTTTCGGTGATCCACGATTGTGTAGGGTGGTTATATCTCTTAGGGTTCCATCATACAGGATCAAGGTTTTTTCATAAATCAATTTACCTCTTTTGCATACCGGACATATCGTGATGTCAACGCCGGTCTTTATCAATACTCGAAGTGCTGTGGAGATACTGACCTTAGGCATTGGTGGCGGAAGATTCATTTGCTGATGTAGCCTTTCCAGGCGTGCTGTCTTGCCTCGATGGCTCAGGTAGCCACTATGACGAATCTTGACATACCGGTGTGGTAATATGTGCTGTTCAAACCTCCGTGCAAATTCTGCATGGCTGAGTGTCATTTCCTTGACCTTACTCTTATCAGCATAGTCCTTATACTTGAAGGTGATGGTCTGATCCGTTATCTCTTTAATCCGATGTGCCGTGATAGCCACCTTGTGTGTATATCGCCCGAGATATTCTATGATTTGTGCAGGACCGGCAAAAGGAGCTTTGGCATATACATTCCATTTCTTGTATCGTACCGCATCGATGGCTGTTGAAACATCTATGCCTTCAAACAACAAATCTCCATCTCCCAACATCTGCATTACGCGACGTAGGAAATAGGCCTTGTACATCTGTTCCATCACCCGACGTGGGAAAAGAAAGGAGTCGCCGGCTCGCTTATTGGTTTGCCATTGTCCATCTTTGTTTATACCTCCACCACTGACGATACAATGGATGTGCGGATGGAAGCTCAACTCCTGTCCATGTGTGTGCAGTATTGATATGATGCCCAACTGTCCTCCCAGCCATTTAGGATCACGCCCTAATGTCAACAGGGTATAATGTGCCGACTCAAACAACAGGTCAAACATCACTTTTCTATTGCCCATCACCAGGGAGCGTAGCTCCGATGGCAAGGTAAATACGACGTGGTAATACTTAATAGGCAGCAGTTCACTCATGCGGTCTTCCACCCATGCATCCCGCTTCGTTCCACCACAATGCGGACAATGTCTATCGCCACAACTGTGATACTGGAGGTGGATATGCCCACAAGCCTTATCATCACACCTATACTGATGCACACCCATATGGATGGTATGACAGCGTCTAAGGCGATCGAACACCGCACGACTATATGGATTGAAGGTGTTGGCTATATCATTACCGAAGATGTGGCGCTGCATCAGCACCTTGAGTTCACTAAGTTCTTGCATCCGTACTTCTTTCCGGATTATCCTTTGTCGTATCGTTTTGTGATGCCAGCAGTTGATCCAACGGTGAGATAATACCCAGTTGGGTATGTTTCTGTAGATGTAGATAGATCATCGTTGTCTCCAGCTTCGCGTGACCGAGAAGTGTTTTGATGACGTGGATATTGGCTCCACTGTTGAGCATGTGGGTGGCAAAGCTATGTCGTAGCGTATGTGCCGTGTATGACCTTTCTGCAAAACCGGCCTTTGCCATGGCTCCATTGACCACTACCTGCATACTTCTTACACAATAGGCTCTATTCGTCTGATCGCTTGTAAACAGATATTCCTTCGGTCGTCCGGCGGACACGTAAAAACTACGCAGCTTGTCCAGTAGATGATGTGGAAGCAACGTGTATCTGTCTTTTGCCCCTTTTCCCTGGCTTACCTTGATCCGCCCGTCAGCACTCTCGATGTCTTTGAGACGCAAGTTACAAACCTCACTGATGCGCATACCGCAACCGTACAGCAAGCCCACAACACAATATTCCTTTAGTGAAAGCCCTGATTCAAACAGTTTAGCCACCTCCATCTCACTCATGATATTGGGCAGGAGAAACTGCTTCTTTGGATACAAATTACTGGGTACGATGTAATTGATCTTCATCACTTTTTGAAAAAAGAAACTACATGCCTGAGCTACACTGCGGCACTTCGCACGACCTACCTTGTGAACTGACTTTATGTACAAGATGTACTGTTCGATGTCCTCTTGTGTGATTTTTTCTACCTTCTTGTGATTAAAATACTTGAAGAGCAGTGTCATCTCATTGCCATAGCTCTTGATGGTACCTGCACCGTACTCTTTAATGGTCAAGGTCTGAATGAGCTTTTTGATCCATTCTTCTCCATTGGTAGTTAATTTGTTTGCTGAAAATTCATTACCTTTCATGTTTATTACTTATTTTTATATGATTAAATATGTATAACAAGCAAGGCTGTGGGGATTATTTTAGCTTTGTGGGGATTTCACCGGAGGTGTCGCTTGAACATCGGTTTTGTGCAAGTGGGGGTTATCTGCTATATTCATCATTTGTTTTTCAATTTAAGTTTAGTGGTGGGTTGAAACTTTCGTGCTTTAATGCCCCACCTGCACAAAG
>CALMES010000111.1 GCA_937863435.1 uncultured Candidatus Peregrinibacteria bacterium | reverse complement strand
AGATTCTCATAATTAAATATTAGTAAGACGATCAACAAATTTGCGTTTAGCTGGATTCCAGCGACGCTTATCATCATTAATATTAACCCAAATAGCCTTTGTATCTATTATTCCCTGATCATTCATATATTCAAGAGTTTTCCACCTCACCTCCACCATCTTACTCTTATCTCCATTTTCTAGCGCTACCCATACATTGTGATCGCTACCCATTGCAGTATTCCCATCGACATAAAATGCAATGCCATTAGACTCTGGATTTTCATTTTCAATAGGCTTCCACATAGCTAACTCTGTATCCCATACAACATTTAAATTCCGACTGGGTCCTTCTGCTCGCGTAAGGACATTTAGTTCCTCAAGGACCTTTCGTGCTTCTATTGTCTCTCCATATTGAGTATTGCGTAGCTCAAAATGGAAATGATCATTATTTTCACCAGAACCCACATTTCCCATTTTACCAATTTCTGCTGCTTCTTCGACTTTATCGCCAACTTTATATGTTCCAACGGTGCCATCGTCATTAGTTTGCATATGCAGATAGACTGAGTAGTACTTTGCTTTTCCATCTTTAAGCTTATGCTCAATGATGAGTGTCGAGTTGCCAGAGCTATCCAGCTTATTAAAAACCACTGTTCCTGCTGCAACCGATTTCACAAGCTTTCCTCTGTCTGCAGTTCCGCTGCCAAAATTCATATCGATCGCTGCTGTGCGATTATTGCCTGCAAGATGTGCGTCAGATGCAATCGTTCGATGCCAAGCGCTTATGCCAATGCCTTCTGCTAAATTCAGCGGGAAATTCTTCAGCATCTGATTCAGAATCATGTTTTCCTCGTAATATTTCTCCCTATTTTCTTCTGTATCGAGTGGGATAGTGCTTAGATCCTTCAGGCCATTCTTTATCTCAATTGCCTGCTTTATATAGTTTCCCTGAGCCGGAATACCTTGATCTACAAACCAAGTCGCAATTTTAAAGCTGTATCTTTCGCTTTCAAATGGAAGATCGGACACAGGAATATCGATAAACGTCTGGTGACGGATATCTGTATCAATAGTTCCTGTCTGAAAGAAAGTATTGTTGGGTGTCAGTAAGCCATAGGACACTCGTGCATGATCTACTTCTTTCGTTGTCGAAACGTCGAAGTGTATACGTGCAGTGCCACCAGTGTACGAAATTTTATCAGCAGTCACAGATGAGACGAGTGGAGAATTATAAGCGCTAGGTGGCTTGTCACTTATAATAGACGCATAACCATTGGTCTCAAATAGCTGAAGCAATCGTCTCTCGAAGCGTCCGTTTTTGATGTGACTCAACACTCCATATAGATCATTGCTCGAAATCCCTGCCACTTGCTGTATTTCGTTGCACAGTGCCAGCACAGAAGCATCGGACATATTTGGTACTCGCTGAAAAATACCAGCTACAATTTTCCCGATCACGGTATCTGTACGCACGTATTTCCCATCTATTTTCACGAAATTCGACGAATTCGGTAGTGTATACAGGCTTATCAAATGCTTGTAGGCAGCTTCTAGTGTTTTTTCTTGGACAGCTTCCGCAGCACCATGTAGAGCAGTCATTTCAGCCTTGTCGAGCAATGCAAACAAGTGACTCATAGAATCTTCTATTTGTAAGCCAGTTAATTTCAACGCCGTCGTCACAACCGACGTACCAGCTTTTAGTGGTTCAAGATTTTCCGCTTGTGCTGAATCCTGCATCACCAATATGTCCGTGATCGCATCTGAAATTACGGGGTATAAGGCTTGGTACTGTGAGGCAAGAGTGGTGGACGGATCATTATTGGTTCGTGCAATCGGTTTGCCGCCGTTGCGAGCAACTTCTATACGCGCAACAATACGATCCATTCGTAATTTCTCTTCAGCAGTAATAGGATCCGGCTTGGCGCTAACCGTTCCGTCAGCTGAAAGTGAGCTGCTCATTGTAGTATCCGCTTTTGTATTTAGGGCAATGGTGTCAATCTTCTCAGTTCCATTTGGCAATGTCGTAACAAATGTAATTATGACAGCTTCTTCTTTTTGGGCTGGCACGCCACTTGCGGGCCGGACATTCACAATGAGTGTTTTTTGGCTTAATCCGCCTATAGTAGTGGTATAGCTACCGATTTGCTCACCTCGTACTTTTGATGAGGCGTAGCCAGAATAGACACGGACTGTCATTGCACCGCCTGCAATGCCGATATTATGGAGAGTATAGGCAGCTTCACTTGCTCCAAACAAGACATGCTCGCGGCGTTTTCTTGAGCTATCGAATATGCCGTCGATAAATCCTTCTTTTTCTGCTGCCTGCACGTACGGGCCGTCAAAATCACTGGTGAGTGTCATTTGTTCAGGTGGCGTAACGGAAGACTGGTCGAGCGACCCGCTTCGTCCATTGATCACCTGGTAAGTACCGTTGCACGATGCAATGCACACAACCAGATGTAATGGGGCATTCGGTTTCACGATGGCAGTCTTGCCATCAATAATGTCATACCATTCGGTGGGCAGAGGTTGTAAGCCATTACTTCCCACGTAGCCCAGGCTGCCTATACTTGCGCTTCCGAAGATGTCGAAGCGTGCATAGCCGTTAGGATTTGGATTAGGTTTATACCAATTAACAGGATTCCGAACAGCCGCATCCCCTCCGTGCTGTATGTAGACATCTCCGGCAAATTCTCCTAGCTGGATAGGATGGGCGCTATCAAGTCTGCTGGTTTTTGAGGCAATAATACCGTTGCCATCAATCGTCAGTGCATAGGGCGTATTGATATGCAGGTAATCTTTTGCTCCTGCAAGCTCAATATCACTCACCATGACAGCGGCGGCTTTTGGCCCACCCTGCACAACTTCCTCAGTCAATGCTTGGCGCTGTGCCGGTGTCAAATTAAGTTTCTTCAAGCTGATATAGCGCGACACAAGCTCTTCGATGGTGTTGGTATATCGGCCGCCGTAGTATCGTAAATCCCAGAGGCGTTGCAATCGTATTTCGCCGAAATTAATTTCATGCACAGCGTCTTGGGCTAGTTCCGAGAGCGGTATGAGTGTATGTTCGAGAATAACTCCTTCTATTCCCGCATCATCTTCATAGGAGGCAGTGTCACCGACACTGATGATGCGTGTTGCCAGAATGGTTTCGCCTCGGACAAAATGAACGGTTGTAGGCTGATCTGCCGTTACTACAAAAGATATAGCTGTGACAACGCTCGCAACAGATGTGAGGTCTATGGTTGTCAACCTGCCTCCTGTTGTTATCGTTTGTCCCACAGAGTTGAAGACGGGAATGCCGGCAGTATCGCCTCTTACGGCTGTCACTATAATTGAGCCGCCCAGTTCCGGTACTCCGGTAGATAATGACGGATTCTCTCCTTGGGACGCGGGGCCGACCATAGCCGGAACAGTGGTACTGCGCATGTCGAGTAAAGCACCTGCCTCACTGATTTTTCCGTTCATTTGTCGGTACAGGAGAGCGCGATTGTCATGTTGCCATGCATCATTCATAGGTGCGATTTCATCGCTAAGAGCTTGCGCTTGAGCCAGATATACTTTCAGCTCTGGCGTGTTCATAAAGATTGGATCGGTAAGTATGAGTTGCAGAAAATCTGCAGTTGTCTTCAGATTTGCGCTTATGGCGGCAAATTTTTCCATTCGGGCTGCCTGCCTTTCTAGAGCGATGGTGCTGTGGAGATCGATTTCATTTGGTAGCGGCTGCATTTCCGCTGACGCAATAAATACGATATAATCTTTTATCTGCTGATCAATAAATAGGAAGGCATTTGGAACATCGCCAATAGAAACTGGATTGATCGGGTCAGTAACCATACGCTGTTTCTCGACAGGTATCCGGACGTTATTGATCATAAACGTGCCGTTTCCAGGATTAATGGCAATGCTTGATGCCATCTGACCAATATGCAGGGTGCCAGGTGCCGTAATAGGATAAGATTTTTCGCCTGTTGCAGAGCGCACAATAATGGAGGCATTGTAGGCAAACGTTCCCCTGTCGTTAATATCAAGTGACTGAACAAATCTTTCTCCATCTGTAAAAGCAAAACCAAAAGCAAGATTTTTCCCATTCACAAACGTGAGGGCGCTATTCATTACTTTTTCACCATAAAATTCATCTCCATACAATGTCACTCGTCCGATATCCGGTACTGCTGCGATTATTCCGTTTGGATGTATGCCTTCGCCGAATGCCGAGAAATTCATCGGAATAATATCGGTATACGTTTCGATGTGTGAATGCGTATTGGCGTCAATCAGAATGGTGATTGCATCGGATACTGCCGCAACATAGGCAGTCAAATTGACTTTCAGAGTGCCAAGCGATTTAGCGTCATCTGTAAATTCAGCCTGCGTGAGTGCGGTTGAAATCGTCGCAAGAAGATTGCGGCCATGTGCGAGATGAGCTGTAAGAAGCGTGTAACTATTGCTTATGTTTTTTACGGCATCGGCAATCTCGGATGCAGAGACAATTTTTGCTGACGGAAGCCCTGTCACCGCCTCGGCTTGCATCGACAGTTGTTTTACTCCCTCGTGCTGCTTTGCATGGAGCGTGTCGGTAAGTCCGCGCTCATCGGCGACAAGTGTGGTAAGCGCTGTGTCGAAGACGGTATGAAAGGCTTGGTCGGTTGCCGCGAGGCGCTGGAAAAGAATTGTTGCGGTTGCAATACCCTCTTTCAGCACCGCGGTTTCGGCTGCGAGCGCATTGGTGTAGGCGGTCAGCTTGTCGTTGCGATCTGCTTGGGCGGCCATCCGCTGGTTGATGGCTGCATCCAGCAGGATGCGCGCGGCCTTTGCCGCTGCCAGCGCCTCATCGTAGCTTTTGCCGGCCGCATCGAATGCGTCTTTGGCTGCCTGCGCAGTTACTGCGGCATCAGCGAGACCGGCTGTCTCAGCATTGATGCGAACGCGAATCGGATAGCGCGTGTAGAAGGCTTTTGAGGCCAGTTTGTCGTAGGCAATCCACAGCGGCATGCAGATCTTCAGCAGCGCATCAGCCTTTGCCTTCAGCTCAAGATCGTCGGGATGCGCTTCGGAATCCAGAGCGACCGGAATGTACTCCTGCGCCGCTTTCCAGAAGATGGCATATGCATCATTGCATTCTTTGTTTATCGCATTCAGGAGGGCTGTATCCGTATCCAATGCCTTTTGAAGGTCAGCGACAGCCGTCAATGCGGTGTCCAGCGCCTTTTTTGCCGTATCGAAAGTGACGGTCACTTCCTCCAGATGGCGGCTGGCATTCTCCAGATCGTTCCGACGGATCAATTCGTTATTTGTGGCTGTCTGCAGGGCTGCATCTGCTTTATCGAGTGCCAGTTTCAGTTCAGACGATGTGCGGGTGAGATTGTCGAGCTTGGCTTTGGATACATCCAGCGCGGTGCGTATCGATGCAAGTTCATCCGGGGAAAAGGGCTGCTTGCCGGGTTGCCCGTCGAATGCCGGTGCTCCTTTCGCCTGCCAGCCGGCCAGCAAGGATTGCGCATCGTCGAGCAGCGGATGCACTGTATTGATAATGCTGACTGCGGCATCGAGCTGGCTTTTGCCTTGCTCCACTTTGGCAAGCAGCGGCTGCAGCACGGCAGGATCTGCCGGTGTGCTGAGCAGCGACGCAGTGTGAGCCGTAATTTCCGCAGCCAGCTGGCCGATCACACTGCTATCCATTTTGTCCAGAAATGCGTTGGGATGAGACGGGTCGACCGAACGCGTATCGGGGGTTGTAAAGGGGGTAGTAGTCTGAGCGGTATAGTGCCGGGGCAGCGGCGCTTCATCCGGCAATGCGGTTTGTAATGTGCGATCTTCAAGGTCTTCAATGCCCGGCCTCATAAGCTTTGCCGTCCGTCTGCGTGAAAACGAATGAATATCGCGCGCAGAGGGCGGGCCCTGTACTGCGGCTTTTTGTCTGATGGATGCGCCAGATGTGTCAGGGCTGCGAGGACGGAGACGATTCATGGTGAGGGACGGGAGGTGAAACGTTGTGTAGTATGAAGTTCCGCACAGTATACGAGGAGAGGGAAAAAATCATCAGAAAACACAGAGTGGGCATATGTGGCTTGTGGATTATGAATATGGCGTTCTGCCGAAGGAAAGAACATAGAACTTTTCAGCCGTACTTTTATGAATGCATCAGAGAGCCTTTTTCTTTTATGTATGCGGATAAAGGCATGTATAAAACTGCGGGTGAGAGAAGAATTTTGAAAGATCCTACTGACCACTTGGCACAGATGATGGATTTTTTGGCTTCCAGGTAACAAACAAAGGTGGCCGAACAGACACCTTTTGATGTCATGGATACTTTACTCCTGGCAAAAACAGTGTAGAGTACGCGTTTGACTACTGATGTCCCCATGTCTACACCCCTTCCAGCCAGCATCGAAGCGCATTTAAAAGAGGCGGGCTTTACCGCAACAGAGCTTTTGGTGCTCAAAAAATTATTGGAAGAGGAGGCGCTTACCGTGCGAGAAATTGCTGCCAAGACTGCCAAGAGCACAGGCATCATTGATCAGGCAATCAAGAAAATGCTCAGCCGCGGCGTGGTAGCGCGCAGCATCATCAACGATCAGCCACGCTATCATTTGCTTTCGCTGGATGCTCTTATACGTCTGCTGAATCAAGATCGAGCATCCAAACAATTAGCACTCGAGCGCAGGCAAAAGAACTTCGAAGCGTTTATTGCAACGGTGACGGCCAATAGAAGCCGGCCCGATATGGAGTACTTCGAGGGAGAAGAGGGCATCAAAACGGCCTACCATCGTTTACTTGAACAAAAAAAAGAGATGCTGGCGTATGCTGCGATCACCTGCAAAGAAGAGGAGGATCCTCTGCGCACCCTGCGTCTTGATCTCTTCCGCCAGCGCCGCAAACAGAATATTTTTCTGCGCATCCTGGCAACCGACAGCGCACTTGCCCGTCGCTTTCAGTCCAGGGATCACTTTGAATATCGTCAAACCAAACTTCTGGCCGAATCCGAGCTTTTCATTCCATTCGAAAAAATCATAGTTGGGGATATCGTGGCCTGCATCGATTCAGCCCTACAGAAAGCCTGTTTCATTCGTTACCCGGAAATGGCTCATGCAGAGAGGGGAATGTTTGAGAAATTGTGGAACAGACAAAGTGATAGTCAGACGTCGGATCAGGAAATTGTTGCAGAAGATAAGCACGCAACGTTCATTTCTCTGAAAACAAAGATTGCGTCGTATCTTCGGGCATTTGCACCAGGCTATATTGCAACATTTGGATTCTTCTGCGTTCTTGCGCTTGCAGCAACGTATGGCTTATATCAATACAATTTAGCGCTACTACGGGAAGAGGTTGGTAATCGACTTATGGCGATTGCAATTACTGCTGCACCGACATTCGATCCAAATGATTTAGATGAACTTCATTGGGCAAAAGATATGAAAACTGCTGCCTACCAACGCGTGTTTCAGAAACTTGTTGCACTTCGTAACAATAACGACAAAATTACGTACGCGTATATTTTGAGACCGACGAGCAGAAAGGGTGTCTTTGAATTCGTGGCCGATGCCGATTCCAACTACAATCTGCCGTTTTGGGTAGACACGAATAATGATGGCAAAGAACAACCAAGTGAATACGCGGTGGCGCCTGGGATTCAATATGATGGATCAGAATTCGAGGCATATGCCTCTGGCAGAGTGGCAGCTGGGCCCTTCCTGGATATTGGCAATACCGTTGATCAGGGGGGTCCTTCTGTTGGTGCAGGAACGCCCATACGACGCGACGGTAAAGTAGTTGGCATTTTACGACTCGATACAAAGATTGATGAATTCTATTCTATTGTTCGCAGCAAATTTGTCCCGTGGGAATGGTTCTTTTCGATTATGACGATTTTGGCTTTTAGCAGATTTATTCTGGACAAAGAAGTCGCAAAGAAATTTCTGAAAAAATTACGCTTCACTCGCCGTTCCTCTTCGTCTGTATGATCCACCATCTCCCCTCAAGCATCGAATCGTACTTAAAAGATACGGGCTTTACTGCAACCGAGATTTTGGTGATCAAGAAGCTGCTCGAGGAAGACGTGCTCACGGTTCGTGAACTTGCAACAAAAGCAGCCAAGAGTACGGGCATTATCGATCAGGCTATCAAAAAGCTGATTGCTAAAAAAATCGTCTCGCGTGAAATGATCAATGAGCAGCCGAAGTACCGCATACTTTCCCTGGAAGCCATCAGTCACTGGCTCGAGCAGGAAAAGAAAAGCCGACAATTGGCAATCGAACGTCGACACAGAGATTTTGAATCGTTTCTATCGGCTGTGGAAGTAGGTAAAAATCGTCCGGACATGGAGTATTTCGAGGGAGAAGAGGGTATCCGCAAAGCGTACATGCGACTTTTGGAGCAAGACACGGAGATTGTCGGCTTTCTCCCGATTGCGTTTAAAGAGGAAGAGGATCCTCTGCGCACATTTCGCTTAGAGTATTTCCGCCAGCGACGATTAAAGAAGATATTCCTGCGCCAAATAACTACCGATACAGCTCTTGGGCGCCGTTACCAAGGTCGCGACGCGTTTGAGTATCGGCAAACCAGGTTGGTGCCAGAAGAAGATTTGTACATCCCGTTCGAAAAATTTATCGTTGGCGATATTGTTGCCTGTATCGACCACCTCATTCATCGTGCTTGTTTTATTCGCTACCCAGACTTCGCCAAAGCTGAAAAAATGGCCTTCGAAAAGCTGTGGTCGCGTAGCGGAGGTGCAGCTGCATCGACGGAAGTGGTAGTGGCGGAAGCCGCATCCGGGCATCACATTTCCCGCAAGACCAGGATTCTGTCGGCTTTGAGAATTTTTTGTATGAGTAAAGTTGCTCTAGGACTATTTATTTTTCTCTTTGTGGGGTCAGTCATTTTTGCATACGAGCTTAGCCGATACACAAAAGCCCTTAACCTTCAGAGAGTGCAGGACAAAGTGCAATCCATTGCATCGACTGCCGCTCTTGATATCAATACGAAGGATTTAGCTGCCCTGCAGACAGCTAATGATTATAAAAAGCCAGAGTGGGCAAGAATTGTGAATCAATTGCGGAATATCCGTTTACATAATGAACATCTCTTGTTTGTCTATATTTTACGTAAATCGCCTACCAATCCAAATCAATTACAGTTTCAAGCCGATGCCGATTCCTTAGATCCTTTTGCAAATACAGATAATGATCCTACAAATAATGTTGACCTGAATGGTGATGGAAAAATTGATGAACACGATGAGCTAAGTCCCCCCAACGGTCCATATGAAACAGCTCCCCCTGAAGCATTTGAAGGATTTGTCCGTGCAACAACCAACAAAGATTTCTATACGGATCAGTGGTCGACAATGCTTTCAGGTTATGCACCAATCAAAGACGGAAGTGGGCACGTAGTTGCAGTGTTGGCTGCCGATTATTCGGCAGCAGATTTTGAACGCCTGTCTCGCGTGAGCATGTGGCCCTGCATCGTTGTAGGCATTTTGCTTATGATCTTTATCATACTGCGCTGTTTTGCGCTGCAGAAATCCTGCAAGCTTATGCATTTTACGAAGCAATCATGAAATACCATCAACTTCCAGCGAGCGTTGAAGCGTACTTGAAAGAGGCTGATTTTACCGGTACAGAATTGGCGATAGTGAAAAAATTACTGGAAGAGGAAGCACTTACCATTCGTGAGCTTTCGACGCGCACAGGCAAGAGCCCGGGTGTTCTGGATCAAGCAGCAAAGAAACTCCTGAACAAGAAGATTCTCAAGCGCGAGTTATTTAATATGCAGCCCAAATACTCGCTGGTATCTCTGCAGGCGATTGTGGATTGGGTAGAGCACGATATGAAGGCCAAGCAGGAACTGCAGAGGCGCAGACACGAGAATTTCGAAGCATTCGTATCCAACATGTCGGTGGACAAAAATCGTCCCGAAATGCATTACTTCGATGGCGAGGATGGCATACGTAAGGCCTACGAAGAATTGCTTTTGGCCGGAAAGGAGATTATTGGCTATCTGCCCATACAATACAAAGAAGAGGATGATCCACTGCGCGCATTTCGCGTTGATTATTTCCGGCAACGCCGAAAGCATGGCATTTTTCTGCGTCTGATTGCCCACGATACTTCCTTGGCTCATCGCTTCCAGAGCCGCGATGCATTCGAATACCGTAAAACTGTCCTTGTACCGGCAGCGCGGCACCCTATCTCGTTTGAAAAGCTGATTATCGGTGACATAGTGGCGTGCATCAACCACACCGAGAAGCGTGCTTGTTTTATACGGTATCCCGAACTGGCGGAACTTGAGCGTCGTGCATTCGAGACTTTATGGAATGAAACGACCCATAGTGGCGTACATACGCCAAAAGAACAGGTGCAAGAGGAAGCAAAGATCTCCATCAAAACGCGCACTCTGTCGGCATTGCGCGAATTTTTTGTCAGCCCGCGCAGTATTGTGATGTTTGTCCTGTTCGCCGTTGCATCAGCTGGCATTACATTCGGTATCTATAAATACACGAACTATTTGAACATACAGAGAATACGTGAGCAGGCGACATCAATTGTCGCTACAGGTGTGTTGCAATTCGATATGCGCGATATCGACCAGATTCATGTACACAGCGATATTCATAAACCCGAGTACGCCAAGTTGATCGGGCAAATGAATAAGATCCGGTCCCAGAACAGTCAGATAAAGTACATGTACATTCTTCGTCCTACCGCCAAGCAGGATATTTTTGAATTCGTTGCGGATGCAGACTCTATAGATCCTGATGCCAAAAAGGACTATAACGCAGACGGAAAGATAGATGCAGCGGATGAGGATATCGCACCGGGTAAAATATACGATGCCGTGCACATTCAGGTGCTACGCGACCATCAGTATGATCGTCCTATCGGTAACCCAGTACCCTATTCGGATCAGTGGGGGACATTCATCAGCAGTTTTGCTCCTATCAGGGACAACAATAATACTATTCAGGCAGTACTGGGAGTGGATGTTTTTGCGAGCGAAGTGAAAGATTTAAACAGACAAATATTCGTGCCTCTGTATTGTTTTTTGGGCCTGTTTATTCTCTTTGTACTGATTCGATTAGCTGCGTTTAACCGGTCGCTGTGTAGAGAGCTCCTCAGTATATTGCAAATGAGAAAAGTGCTCTACATCGCTACTGTCTGCGGCTTCATTGCACTCATTTTTACCTACTTGATGTACTGGAATACATTACGAATCATGAAGATTGATATCGCAAATAAAATGATGTCGATTGCTGCAACTGCCGCTCCAGAATTCGATGCAGAAGATTTAGCCCAACTCCATTTTGCCCGAGACATGAAGACGGATGCATACCAGAGAGTATTTAAGAAATTGAATGAAGTGCGCGATAGCAATCCAAATGTGTACTTTGGCTGTATTATGAGAAAAAGTAAGTATCCGAACATGATGGAATTCGTAGCTGACGCAGATTCAAATTACTTTCCACTGAAAAATAAAAATGGTCAGCCAAGCAATGTAGAAGTTGTTCCGCCGGGTACTCAATATGATATTTCAACAAACAAATCGATGTTATTTGCGAAAGGATTAGAAGGCCCGCAGGCAGCGAGTGAATTCTATACTGATGAATGGGGGACATATCTTTCTGGTGCTGCTCCTATTTATGACAAAAATAAGCGTGCTGTAGCCATTGTGGACTTTGATATGGATGTAACCGAGGTGTATAACCAAATTCATGGAAGATTTGTAGCGTGGGTTTGGTTTAGTATCTTTTTTATATTTTTCTTACTTTTCAATTTAATTTTTATTTCAAAAAGACATGTGAAATAATAAGTTAAATATCATCTTCACATAAAATCGTACATAAAGTAGAGTAACTCTTATCATGAAAAATTTATCACCTTTAATTTATATAATTGGTGCTGTTTCGATTGCACTTTTTTGCAATTCAATAAGTACTATCTGGGCAAAAGGAGATAGTAAACTTTCTTTATATTTATTAATTCTCATATTTATTTCACCATTGGTTTTTATTACCTTTGGATTAGTTACAGAGAGAGTAGGACTAGCATTAACATCTGGAGTTGTTGACTCTCTTTTAACGATTAGCTCAATAGCAATTGGCTTATTTTTCTTCGGCGAATGGAATAAGGTATCTGGCTATCAATACTTAGGAATTTTTTTAGCAATTGCGGGTATCTTTTTAATGGTTTTTTTTCCAAAAGTTAGTTCTTAGATTTATTATGAAAGTAATGGATTCAATTCTCAGTCATAGAAATAAATCTTCTTTATTAAAAATAAGCCAAACAAGAAATTATGCTTTGTATGAGCCATTATTTTTTTCTCAAATTGAGGCAACTGCCCTTTCTTTTGCTCAGAAAATCGAAAGAAATTATAGTGATATAATAGAAATCTTATTAAATTATGAGACATTTGAAGTAGCAAATGATGAAATTGAAAGAACGTTAGATTTGTTTAAAAATTTAAATGAAAACAAAAAATATTTCGCAGTAAGAATTGGAGATATTGCTTCTTTCCTGCCAAAAAATCAGCCTCTTTACGCGCTAAGTTGTTTTGTACTAGTGCCTTCATTAATGGCAACAGGAGTGCATTTTCGTATTCCTCATTGTATGAAATTCTTTTTTCAAGACCTATTTAACTTACTTACAATAAAAGATTTTTTCCCAAATGTTTTTGTTTCTTCCAAAGAAAGATTAGGTTTTCTTGAAGAAAGAGCTGCAATTAAAATAAACGAGAAAAAACAAGAAACCTTCCCTATTACGGAGGCAGTAATTTTTACAGGTACCTCAAATCATGCAGAGCAGTTACGTCTAGTATTTGATAAACGTACATTATTTATTGCAAATGGATCTGGTCACAATCCTATTGTAATCAGTAAAGACGCGAATATTAAAAATGCAGTAAATGCTACATTGAAATTGCAACTTTATAATCAAGGCCAAGATTGCGCTGCGCCAAATGCTATATTAGTTCACAGAGATATATACAGCCAATTTTTACAAGAAATACGTTATAAAATTTCAAATGTTAAAGTTGGGCCTTACAAAAACAAGGATTGTAAAGTTGGGCCGATAACAGATCCTAGTGAGTTAGTTCGATTGCAGAGTTTATTGATTGAAAATCAGCGCTGGATAGATGAGAGTACGCCAGGATTAATTGAGTCAAAAAACGCAATTTTGTACCCAACAATTATTTGTATGCCTCTTAAGGAAGGGGGAAATTATAATGAGGCATTTGCTCCTATTTTTTTCATACAAGTTTATGAATCAGAAGCTGAATTGTATTTATATTTTGAAAATGAAAATTATGCTCGAAATGCTATGTATATAACTGTATATGGAACAAGTCCATGTGTTGACTCAT
>CALMES010000110.1 GCA_937863435.1 uncultured Candidatus Peregrinibacteria bacterium | reverse complement strand
GATGGCGGATTCGCCGGGACCGCCGGCAGAGGCGGAGGACTACTTGGGAGACCCTTTGATTGGCTCCTCCAGAGGAAAGTATAGCCTGCGAACAGTATCACGGCAACGGCACCTATTACAAGCGCGGTAATAGTTATTTTTCTGCGAAGTGATGCGTCCATAGATGTTTTATGTTTGTGTAGTGAGTTATTTTATTCCTGTATGATCGGATTACTTCTAAAATGCCTGAAGTACCTCTTGGTATGCCTGAAGCGTCCAGTAATTCTGTGAGCAGGCACTGTCTCGGCATCCGCACTTCCATTTTCCACCATCATATTGACAGATGAATGCGGCAACAAAGTTCTGTGATGAAGATGCGGCTGGTAAAGAGGCAGTTGCCACTCCTTTAAACCACCCTGCATTATTCGGATCCGGATTGCCGGAGAAATCAATGGGGCTCCATGCACCATTTTGAGAGACGAACCCAGTTTTATACGTATACGTATTGCTCTGTGTGGATCCGGCATTTGCTGTTGCTCCGGTTGTCGTACTGGAACATGCGATGCTCAGAAGAGATTCTTTTGATCCGGACAATTGATTGAAAGGGGAGCCGTATCCGATCGGAATGGCTGTTGATGCTGTGTACATTGAGCATGTTTGCGGAAGCGTACTACTTCGTGTGGCAGTACACGTGCTTGAATCTGTTCCGCCGGTAAGGCCTCTGCATACCCATTGGGATGAACCGTTCTGCGGAGGAAACTCCGGATTAACCGGCTCTTGAACGCCGGTATAGCAAAACGATCCTGAGTACTGCGTATCGCTATTTGAGTAGCTTGTTGCGGCATTTCCGCAATAACCGGGTATTTGAATAGCGCCTGTTCCGGGTGTTGGCAAAGGTGTGGGTGTTGGCGTAGTGGTACTGGAAACGTCCCACGCTCCGCAGGTTGCCGATCCGCAGGTCCATGACCAGTGTGCGCACCGCCCGCCGGGACCGCCGGGGCTGGCACAAACCGGCGAATATGTTACGTCACTCAAAAATCCTGAGGCACACAGTCCTGTTGTTGGTTGATAGGTGAAGTCTTGACCGTTAGCTGTTCCACAGCTGCCAGCAGTCGGCGTTGGTGATGTCGTTCCGCCGCACTCTCGCTGATTGGCATTTGCTGCACCTGTATTTTGATCACGGGTTGCTGAGCAAGAGACGCTGTCGCAGTTCCATGTCCAGCCGGTCCATGTTCCGCTCGAGCATTGAGCTCCGAAATTGCTTGCCGCGTACGCTGCTCCATTCTTAATGCATAGTTTACTCGAGTCGGGACCGGAGGAAGGAATGGTCCGCCCGTTTTCCGATCCGCAACTTGCGGCTCCGGTAGTGGGAGGTGTAGTGGGTGAAGGAGTGGTTGTCGTGCTATCCGGAACACACACGTATGAATCCGAACACATCTCTGTTCCTCCATTGGGATTGCAACATAGACCGCATTCTTGTGTGGCAACTTCTGTATCTCCGGGATACCAAAAGCCCTCGCAACGACCTCCTGCCGTAGCGGTGCAGGATACGTTTCTGTGATTCGGATCACTCTGACAAATAGAAGGGATATTTGTTCCTCCGTTGCAATTCCAATCTGTGCATGTTTTTACCCATGTTCCCTGCTTGATAATTGGAACAATAGCTTGGGCATCTTCTGAAAGAAGGACAAATGCTCCAATCATCTGTACAAGAAGCAGGAGTGGAAAGATTTTGCTTCTCGATCGGTAGAAAGAGAACCTTCTCTTTGTATTTTGCATAATTTTTTATCCGTTAAAATTATTTATTGTAATTATACACAGTATGCAGTGAAACTGAATTCGTTATTATTGCAAGCTTCGTTTTGGCAGAAAAGTCTCTGCTTGCACGGCGGATCATTGCGCTTTGCTTGTAACAACAGTCTCTGAAAAAGTTTGGTGTACGCACTCTCAGCTGAATGGGTGGGAGAAATGAGGATTTTGTTGGCATGATCTTGGTCTCACACAAAACCACACGAGCGGTTGTCGATGCTTGACTTCGGGTGTTTTTTTTGCCGCGCTCCGATAACAAAATTCTGTGAATAGTATAGCACGTCTCATTGAAAAAGAAGATTCTTTGTCAAGCGTGAGCAAGATGTTCAGTATCGATTCGTTTGATATTCTGTGTGGGAAATTGGCTGGAATCGTTACCGAATGGACAAGTTCCATGCTTTTCTCTACAATGCCTACAAATGGAAAAGTTTCGATGGGAGAATGTTCTTGTTGTCAGCTTGGCTTTTTGGGCTGTTAGCTCAGTTGGTAGAGCACCGCATTTGCAATGCGGGGGTCAGGAG
>CALMES010000109.1 GCA_937863435.1 uncultured Candidatus Peregrinibacteria bacterium | reverse complement strand
AGTTGAAAAAAGCAAAGAAGAAAGGACTTTTGTCGTGTTGGTAGATAAGCGTGACGATTTATCCCTTGCAGATCGTTTGTTGAGAAAAATCGACGATGAAAATAGGCAAATCAAAAGCGAGATACCCGTTCGAGTTGTGGCATTGCAGATACTCGGTCATCCCCCTGCAACGGAATGGAATGCCGCAGTGAAAGAAATTCACGCAAGGCTCAGGAGAAAACGGTCTGCACCAGACGCTGTTTTCTTCTTCCAAAAAAGGTGGAGTGGTGATCACTGGTACTTGGACATCATTGGGTTTGTTTCAATCAGCATCAAAGGCGAGGTGTTTTTTGCTACTTCTCAGTTCTGCGAGAAGAATGAACGATTGATGTAACAGGATGTTCAGGGCGTAATGAACACAATCCAAATAGCGGCCTCACGCATATTGACGAACTAAAGGTATATTGTATTATGATTTTATGAAAGAGCCTATCTGGGAAAACAGTACCGCAAAGGAGTATTTGGAACAGTTGGGTGGTAGTAAGGCGGGAGCTTATCAATACCTCCACGACGCTCATCCTGAGCTACGCAAGCACCTGCCAACAGGCACCGCATATCTTCCTCCTGATGGAAACGTGGATGAGTTCTTGAAGAGAGTTGATACCAGCAAAAGGAAGATAGTACGAGGGTGTCATCCATTGGATGTAAATGGAATGGTAGATGTCGTTTGTACTTGCCCAGACCAAAGAGACATCAGAGAGGTAAGAGGCGCGATTGGAAAAGTCCTGAGTGTTGCCCAAGATGCTGATGTGCGTTCCTATATGGAGTATGAGTCAGGTAAGCCTTTTGATGGGAAAGTGGGGGTCTTGGTGCAGAATTACTATGGCAAAGAAAGAGGTTCTATAATTGAACATCCGCATGAAAGGGGGGTCTATAGAGTGGAGCATGTGACACCCACCATTTCCAGTCATGAGAATGTAGATACCTATATTGCCGATGAAACAGGGCAAGCATTTGACGTGTGGACAGCCCGATTAGCCCCTGAGGCTGACAAGCTCTACAAGGAGAAACAAGACCTTGCAGCAAGCCGCATACAACAGATCATCACTCTCTACAGAAAGATACAAGAGACAGGGCTAATGCCCTCAACACATTCCTTTCAGATGGAATTTGGAGCCACCTCAGAGGAAATCATGTTTTATCAAGCGAGGCTCTTCAAGCCTTTTGAGCCAAAGGCAGATTTTCCCATAGAATTAGGAGGTTTTGATGAGAATGATACTGGTTGGAAATCTGTTGTGACTCCTTACAATGTATTTGGCATTACTCCCGAAAAAGGCACGGAGTTCAAATTGATAGATCTAACAGCCGAGGCAGTTGAGGAACACAAAGGAAACGAGTCTCTGGCATACAAACATGGTGCCTTTTTCCGTCATCTCTCTCTTGGATTAGAGGTACAACCAAGGAACATGAAGGCATACCTGCCCAGAGACGAAGCTCTGTTGGAGCATGGTCATTACAGATGGATGCAAAAATCTCCTCTGACCATTGGAGGTATAAGAGATGACCATGAGATAGAGAGGATAAGAGAAACGACTGATGATATAAGAGTCCGTCTCTGCTCCAACGGAGTGAGAGGTGGGTATTCGTTTATCATTCCAAAGAAGAAGCGGAGAGGAAAAAGAAAAGACTGATGTTCGTCTAAACAGTAACAAGAAGTGATTGGCTCTCTTGCTGCCTATCCCACAGATCAGGGATGCCTTTGAGTACGTTGTACCAGTCAATGGCCGCCTCTATAATTTCGTTCGTAGCTCGCACGTCACGGGCTGCCAATATCCATCCGGCATCAAACATCTGCATTCTGATTCATACGCTGCAATGCCAACTTGTCGAGCATCACAAACGGACTGGCGCATCTTTGCCGTAGTAACGAGAATCTGCTGACGCGCTGTGACAGTGGAATATTCTGCGATAATATGATCTGACAGACACTTGCTTGAGAAAAAACATTGGCAGTTGTGCAAGCAAAGGGCATGATAGGCGTTGTGAATCGGTCAGTCTTCAGGGCAGGCAGGGAGCAGGCGATACGGTATGGATCGGCGTTTTTACTGGGAGCGTTTGCCTTGTTTGCCTTGCAGCAGATGGATAGTCATTTTGCTGTGTGTCGCAATTCGTATAGCCTGCTCAATCCCAAAATCCAATGCGGGACACAGGCGAGAGACAGCGAGTGGGACTACGAGCCTTTGCGGTATGCCATTCTTAAAAAAAGCGCGGACCTGAAAGCGTCCGGCAGGATGCAGGAAGTGTCCGTTCTGTTTCGCGATCTGGATCACGGACCCCGCTTTGAAATAGGTCAGTATGACAAATTCCAGCCCGCAAGTTTGACAAAAGTTCCCGTCATGATTGCCGTATTGCATCATGCCGATTTGGATCCGGCTATCCTAGACAAGACACTCTCTTATTCCGGCTCGCTTAAGGTGAATCTGAATGTGGATGACTCAGGCGAAACCATCGAACCGAATACGCCCTATACCATCCGCGAGTTGCTGCGCAAAATGATTGTGTATTCGGATAATTATTCCTACGAACTGCTGACGAAGGAACTCAACAGCACGCCGCCTCCGACCAATTACCATACATTTCTTGATCTGAATGTCCTGCGCATGATGACTGCTCCGAAGGCGGACTTCATTTCGATTCAAAGCTATTCCAACCTGTTTGCCGTTTTATACAACACCGGATATCTGTCGAAACAAAATTCCCAATTGGCGCTCGAGCTTCTGTCACAAAGCACTTACCATGACGGACTGGTGGCAGGCACGCCCGAAAACACACGCGTTGCTCACAAATTCGGCCAACGGACAATTTCTCCGACGGAGAGCCAGTTGCACGATTGCGGTATCGTCTATCATCCTGCCGCAACCTACATTCTGTGCGTCATGACAAGCGGTCCGGGTTTTGCGATACAATCGACTGCCATCGCGGAAATATCACGCACGGTGTATGAGGGTGTCACAGGGCTCTTGCAGGAGAAAGACAGCAGAAGCAGTGCTGACGCTCAGACGAGCGAGGAAGAAACACGATGAGAATGTCTCGGTTTCCTGAGAACAATGAGTGACCCGACGATATTCAGGGCAAAAGCGCTCATCGCCATGACAGGAATGGTGATGTAGCCAAGTTTGAGGGTGGGAGTCTTTGCGCAGGAAACACCGGTAGAATCACAGGGGGCAGCAACTGCATCAGGATGCCAGATAAGCTGGAGCTGCTCGTGATAGTGTGCAATGGAAATCACAATACCGATGAGGCTGAGTGCCAGGATGGATACAGCGATTCCCCTGTCCCGCCGCCACAGCGCGATAGTGAGCAGAACAACCTGCGGGTACATGAAAATACGCTGGTACCAGCAGTCTTTGCACGGCGTCCAGCCAGCCACATCCGACAGAAACAGGCTTCCGCACGCAGCCAGCGTTGACACAACAAGCATCAGCACCAACGCATGACGGTCAATCCATTGCAGCATGCGGGATGAGCATCTGCTGACAGCTTCGCAGACAAGCACGCAGAGAATAAAAGCCACCAGACAATCGGCAAAAAGTGTCAGCCATGCCAGCGTATTCACGACAAACCATGTATAGTGCATAGAGCCTGATTGTATCAACAAATTTCTGTCGAAGCCATCTGCGCACTGTGCAGAATGCTAGACTTTTTTCACGCCAGGCAGATCGCAGACAACCTTTTCCAATGCAATCATGTGCATCGGTTTTTCGCCTTTCTTCCATTGCTCGATCGACTGGAAGCAATCCATGTACATATTGCGCAGGCTGTCATCAGCATAGAACGCAATATGCGGCGTGGTGACAACATGCGGGTGATCCACGAGTGCCTTGTTATCGCTAAAATTCTCTTCATGTTCCAGTACATCCAATAAAGCCAACGCCACTTTGCCGCTGTTCAATGCTTCCAGCAGATCGTCGGATTTGATGAGAGACCCGCGCGCAGTGTTCACCAGAATGACGCCGTCTTTCATTTTGGCAATGGATGCTTTGTTGATCATGTGTTTTGTCTCGGCAAAGGCAGGTACATGGAGCGACACAATATCGCTGTGGGCCAGAAGATCATCCAGCGTTGTGTAGTGCACGCCGTAGAATTCCTCGAGTTCGAGAGTCCGGCATTGGTCAACGGCCAGAATGTTCATGTCAAAACCGCGGGCGATGCGCGCGACACGACGACCGATTTTTCCCGTGCCAACAATGCCGATTGTCTTATCTTTCAATGCCATACCCCGTAGTCCGTGATAATCGAATGTGCCGCTTTCTACTCGCGCATTACCGGCCGGAATATGACGAAGGGTGGAAAGCAAAAGCGCAAAAACGTGCTCGGCAATCACATGAGAACCGTAGTCGGGCACGTTGCAGACCGTAATCCCCTTCTCGATACACGTCGGCACATCGATATGATCGAAACCGACGGAACGTGTAAGCAAAAGCTTTAACTTCGGCAACTGCAGTAAGACCTCACGCGGAAAGGCAGTGGTGATGAAAGTGGAAATAATCTCCGCATCTTTGCATAACGAAATAAGATCCGATGCCGGCAAACCGCGCGCCGCAAACGTGGCATCCGGAAAATGCGACAGCACCAACTGCTGATCCTGCTTTTCGGTATCGAAGAAAATGACAGACATGGAGAGAGGGAGAAATCGTGGCCAGCATAGAACGTTGCCAAAAGAAATCAACATCTTAAAAAGCAGCTTACTGATTGCCAAAAATCTGAGAAACAGTACTATGTGCCGCCTTTATGCTGAACAAATTGCCGATCATTGATGAGCCCTACCGGCTCCGGTCACATGAACTGAAGCAAAATTGCATTCCGACAGCCGATCAAAAAGAACATGCTCGACTGAAACCCGACACGTTTCAATTGGCATCCGATGGCATTTGGACAACGTACCAGGGCGAAGGCAAAACTATCGGCGCTCCCTGTGTGTTTATGCGCCTCCTCGCATGTAATCTGCAGTGCACCTTCTGCGATGCTGCCAATGCTATTCGCAAAGATCGACATGAGTATTATGAAGGGAGCAATCTCTCGATTGAGCAGGCAGCAGAAATGATTCGGCAATCCTGGAACAGCAAGAACGGACACCCTGATTTTCAGGGCAAACCACGACTGGTGATAACCGGCGGAGAACCTCTGCTGCAACAGAAAAAAATCATTCGACTGCTAGAATTGCTCCCCAGCTGGGAGATCGAAATTGAAACGAATGGAACGATCATGCCCGCAAAAGAAATCCTCGATCGCTGCCAGATCAATTGTTCTCCGAAACTTGGTAATAGCGAGATGCCAGTAGAGAAACGCGTACGACTGACTATCATTGCAGCAATCAACGAAGCACGTAATGTCGTATTCAAAATTGTCTGCAAAGGACCGGCAGATATAGAAGAATGGCAGCGGGATTTTGAACTGCCTGCGGGAATCGATTCATCAAAAGTACTACTGATGCCCGAAGGCATAACACAGACAGAGCTGGCAGTGTGCAAGCAGTCGTGGGCGGCAATCGCCAATGAATACGGCTACGACGTAACCGAGCGGCTGCAATGCAAATGAGCTGCTGGCAAAGAGATTACAATCCCCTTTTCTGAGCCCGTGAATTAATGTATTCGGCGGACAAGGAGGCTGTGATGATCAACAGACCGCTCATGATAAGCAGGGGCGTGGGCTTGAGCGAATGAACGAGAAATACTTCGAGCAAAAATGTAATCAGGATGGAGAGATTGAACATCATGAAAGCCAAATACCCATCAATGCGCTTAAAGGCCTCGTAATTAAGCAACTGGCCGAAGCCGACGAATAAGCCAATACCAAGACCAAGGAACAGACTGTGCATTGTCAGTCCGCTCAGAATCGGCGAATGAATAAGGGCGCCGACCAATACAACAGGTGCAGTGAACAGAAGAAGGAAAAGGAAAATATGAATATTGAGTAATGAACCATCAGTATTGCGAAAACGTTTGATGTACTCGATTTGACCGATAGTCATAAGAACATCGAAGAAAGTCGAAATCATAGCCAGAGCATCACCAGCGATACTGGCTGACTGATGCGTAACGGTTCTGTCATACACAAGCAACGAACTGCCGATACCCGCAGCAATGGCCAGGAGGAAAATAAAGAGGATATTGCGCGGCTCGCGCAGGTAGGAAATCTCTTTGCGCCAGAAAAAAGAAGCAATAAGCAGACCGATCAGTGGTGAAAAGTTATTAAATAACAGAAGGTTTGTTCCGCTTGTATACAACAAACTTGCATTCTTGAAGTACATATAACCAATCTGCCCGACGACAAGTAAAATGAAATAACGGTCATACGGTAGTGCGAATTTTCGCCTAACCGAAGGACGTTGAAGCAGTTTAAAGAGATAGATCAGCACTGACGGAATAAGCACGCCAATGCCCAGCAGGAATGTACGTAAGAATGGCGACAGATCATTGGCAGCAGTGTATTTAATATAAATAGGTTCCGTCCCCCAAATAATCACTGCCAGCAAACGTATGCCATAACCCAGGAGCTTTTGTTTTTTAAGCGTTCGCCACTGCGAAGCGGACAATTGTTTTCCGGCTTCTTTTTCCACTCTGGAAAACAAAATTTCGGTCTGAAAAAATTGATAACCAAGGATAAAAAGCGACAGTACAAAAATCGCCATCAGAGGTAGCAGACCGGACGAAACAGAGTTTTTCGCAAACGCTACCCGCACAATAATAAGCATCAACCCGATGACATTCAGCAAGAAACCGACTCCCAAAAACCACCTGTCTGTACGCATGCGCACCACATAGTGGCGAAGAGTGCGAAGCAGATAGGAAGTGGTAAGAAGGATGGGAATAAAGGGAAGAATTTGAACAAGCAGACGCGAGACATTCCCCACTTGCGCCAACCAGTGAGGGTATTGGGGCAAGAGAACGATATCCGTAAGAATAACAAAAAATGACAAGCTCATTGCACCGACAAGAGCGAGCTTTTCACGATAGGGAATAAGTGTTTGCACACTCGAAATAGAATCCTGTCTTTCCAGTGCATCGACGAAATCCGCAAAGTGCAGTCTGTCCACTGTATTTCCCGACAACGTGATAGCGAAAATTCCTGTCTTGGCATCGAAACGCACGCTTGTATGAGTAATAGAAACATCGCTCTCGCGACTGATATCTGTCAGTTGTGCCAGAATATCCTGTTGGCGTTCCTGGGCTCCAGTAATAGAGAGACGGAATGCATAGACACCGCCCGTATGCGGATGACCCGCAGATTTTTCAGCATCAGCAGGATAGAGGAAGAACAGCACATCGCGGGCGCGAATCGCTCCTTCGCCGATCATGGAAAGCACATCGTTGAAATTATCACGCCTGAAATGAGTCGCAATCTCCTGCAGAAGGTTTCGCTTGAGTTGCTGGACCAAGCCCTTCTTGTAGTAATCGAATTCTTTCTGGAGAAGCGTTGCTCCCAGCACCACTTTTTCCGACTGGCTTCGATGTTTGAGCACTTCGACAATCAGGCTTCTGGCGTGGCGGGTCGAAATATTCTTGAGCCAATCGAAAGTCACATGCTCCGTCTCGTCGAATGTGACATGCAAGTCATCGTCATCAATGAGCACCTGTGAAAAATGAACCGGACGACCGGCAAGTAAAATGCCCAACGTCTTTCCGGCCTGGGAATTGACGACACTATAAACTGCATCCAGGCAGGTAGCGCCTTTGGGCAAAGAGACGCGCTGGCCGTTGACCGTAACAGAAATCCCCTCGCGCAGAATATCGGATTCCAGCCCTTCCCAGAACGCACTGCTGCTTTCGCGCGTTTGCAGATCGATTTCCTGTGAACGGATCAGCCAGTCAAACGTCGGCTGGGTAGTGCCATGGAGCGGCGAAAACAGGGCGCATACAATCCCCTTTTCGGCCTGCTCATGCATCTGGTGCGTTCGAATGCGCATTTCGATCACCTGACCACCGGGGAGTGTAACCGAGGTATGCAGACTCTTGTAGCCCGTATCGCCTGGAGCGGCTATGTAATCACGGAACTGATTGCTGACCGGCCGGTACAGCGTATGGAGTGATTTGAGCAGCTGATAGCAACCGTCTTCGGTATCGGTAATGACCACAATGACAAATGCGTCACTGGGCACAGCCGTGCCACCGCCTTTTTTGCGCAGCATTTCCGAAAACAAAAACAGGTCCCGACACTGCAGATCGATATCCGGTCGCAACGTGTCGGATTGGACTTCGAGGTCGCGTGCAATCATCTGCGGGATGGCGGCATTCTGACGACACAATTCATCACGCAGGTCTTTCCATTCCTGACCTTGAGACAATAAGTACGGAATACAGATATCGGCATACTCACGCCGGACTTCGCGCATACCCAGACGCAAAGCCAGTTTGTAGTACACGTCCATGGTTTCGCGGGCAAAGCGCACGCGACGATCGGCAGTCGGGAGAGTGGCGATGGTTCGGATGTTATGAATACGATCGGCAAGCTTGATGATGACGACGCGGATGTCCAGCCGCATTACCTCAAAGAGGCGGCGAATCGTCTCTATTTTGCTGTCGAGTGATGAATCCTCACTGAAATCGGCTTTGTTAAATTTGGTAACGCCTTCGATGAGCAAGCTGACATGCTTGCCGAATTCCTCGCTAATCTGACCTTTCGTCACCGCTGTATCCTCTAACGTATCGTGTAGCAGTGCGGCACACAGTGTTTCACAGTCGCCCTGCCACTGGGCAATGATTTCAGCCACTGCAATGACGTGCGTCACATACGGCGTTCCGTCACCTCGTTTCTGGCCTTCGTGGGCCACTATAGCAAGATCGAAGGCGCGCTTGACGCTGTCAATATCGTCCTGCTTCAAATAGCCGATGGCAGCCCGAAGGGGCGAAAAATCAATCGTCATGAGACTTGCGTCTGAGTATATACCTAAAACACTGGAATATGAAAAAGGGCCCACAAGGAGCCCTTCGTCATTAAATCGGTTTGAGCGAGCTTACGCACCGCAACCGCAACCTGGACCTGTCATAAAATGAGGTTGGTAAGAAGTAGAATAGACTCAGTATAGTTTAGAACTAAACTAATTGTCAATACTCAATCGGTAAAAAAGAGGAGTATTTCGTGCTCCTCTTTTTGTGTGGCTCTGGGATTAGTATCAGTTGAAAAAGCATGAAGAACTAAGAACCAAATACGAAACAAGTTCGAGTTTCGAATTTTCAATTCAAATTTGTCTCGAATTTGGTTCTTCGCATTTCGTATTTCTAATCAAATCTTCAATCAACTAACTTCCAAATTTAATATAATATCTTTTCCCCCACACTATCGCGCTTGTACTTACCGAATTCGGTGATGCGTACACATTGATCATTCTTGACAACCGGTCCTTCCACGCATAAACGGATGCCAAGCGGATCAACGGTACAATTCCCACACAGGCCATAACCGCACTTCATGTACCGTGCGAGCGCCAGTTGACTTGGAATTTTGTAATCAGCAGTTATTTCCGATACGCGCTTGAGCATCGGCTCCGGTCCACACGCAAAGACCTGATCGATGGGACTGTCGCTCTTCATCACATCGCACACCGCATGACGAATCGGCTCTTCGCTGTGGCAAGCCAAAAGCTTTTCCAGAATATCGATGTTGAAACCTTTGTATCCTTCCGATCCATCATTTGTCGCAATGTGCAGCGACACGTGAGGCAAGGCGGCAATTTCATTGATATACAGTAAATCAGCTTTTGAGCGTGCGCCGACAATGACTTCCATGGTGCAACCGTGAGCGACGGTTTCTTTGGCCACAAAGTACATAGGCGCTGCGCCGTAACCGCCCGCTACGAGCGCAATATGCTGGCCGGGCTTCCATTCATACGATGTACCAAACGGACCGCGCAGACCGACCAAATCCCCTACTTTGCAATTGGCAAGAGCGTGCGTCATATCACCAACGGCAAAGAACGTGATTTTTACCTGCGCACCATCGTCATCGGCTACACTCAGCGGCACTTCATCCACACCCGGCAACCAGACCATGATGCACTGACCCGGCTTGGCCCCAAATGAGCCCTCGAAGGTAAAGGTGAGCACTGTCTCTGTGTTGCGCTCAATCGCTTTGATACGATGCGTTTTGGGCAGCCGGCTTTGAAGGGAAATACGCATAACGGGCGAGAACTACCAACCACCAATCCCCAACTCCCAATTGGGAGTTGGTTGTTGGCTTTTGGTAGTTAAAAAAAGAGAAAGCATAAAAAATTATTGAACCGAAGATGAATGCTTGGTTATAGCTCCCCCTACCATTTCCGAGATATTCTGAATCCCCTCCATCGTGCACCAGACCTGCAGCTCATCGACAATTTTACTGAAGACATCGATTCCCCGCTCCCAGACTGCAGTACCAATACCCACAAGCGTGGCACCCGCGAGCATCATTTCGAGCACATCTTCACCGGACGAAACGCCGCCTACACCGATAATCGGCAGTTTGCCGTCCGTTGCGCGGTACACATCGGCAATGCAGCGAATGGCAATCGGCTTAATGGCCGGACCCGACATGCCACCAACGGCATTGGCCAGTATCGGCATACGGCTGCGCAAATCGATGGCCATACCAGGACCGACTGTGTTGATGAGCGTAAAACCGTCGGCTCCTGCCCTGGCACATGCGATGGCAATCGCTGCGATATCTTCGACATTCGGCGACAGCTTGATGAACACTGGAATGTTGCCGGCATTCTTTTTGACGATCTTGGTCACCTTGGCTGCCAGTTTGGCATCGTAGGCAAAAGGACGACCCAGTTCGTCTTCTACGTTTGGACAACTAATATTCACTTCCAGAAAATCGGGCGAAAGTGCTGCAATTTTTTTTGCCACTTCACCGAATTGATCGATGGTATCGGCAACGATACTCGCAATAAGCGGCACCTTTTTATCGGCTAGATACAACGCAAATTCTTCGGCCGCCTTCTCCGGACCCGCATCCGGAAGACCGACGGCGTTCAGTGTCCACATCTCTGTGGAAATAACCGAAGGATTGGCATGGCCTTCGTGCTTGCGCGGCCAAATGGATTTGGTGGTTATACCACCCGCACCATTGGTTTGGACGTACCTCCAGCTGCTGGCACTGATACCCATGATGCCGGATGCGAGGACCGTTGGATTTGCAAATTCGACGCCAAGGACCGTCTGAGTGAGGTTCATTGGAGAGCATCATAGCGAAAAACGAATTACGAAGCACGAATTACGAAGTACGGACAAGCAAATTGCGAAATTCGTACCTCGTAATTCGTAATTCAAACCAGATATGCCCTACACTACCTCATGTATGAGTCGACACTCTCCCACCTGGGGCCTCGTTCTTTCCGGCGGAACCGCCTGCGGGTTTGCCAATATCGGCGTACTGGAAATTTTCGAAGAGCACGGCTTGCGTCCCGATTACATTGCCGGCAGCAGCATGGGCGCTGTGGTCGCATCCTTGTATGCACTGGGATACAGTCCGAAGGTGCTACACGAGATCGCAGTCGGTATTCCCATGACCAAGCTCGCAAAGTTGAGCAAAAAACCGTTCAAACATGGATTGCATGGCGGTCTGCTGCAACAAGGCATAAAGGACTATTTGCAGCCTTTTTTGGACACGAAAACAATTGGTGATTGCGTCATTCCCTTCGTCTGCGTTGCCGGGCAAATTAAAAAACCCGTCAGCTGGATCAAAATTCTTGAGAGCGGTTTTCACGAGTACATTCGCGGCTGTATCACTCCGCATATTTTTGAGAAGCGTGTTCCCATTGCCGATGCGATCATGGCAAGTTCGGCCATGCCGATTATTTTTTCACCTGTGCATATCGGTGGGAAGCAGTACATCGACATGATTGTCTTCGGCTCCATTCCCGCTCGTAGTCTGCAGAAAACCTATCATCCCGATATCCTCATCGCAACTGATACGAATCAGCCCATGGACGATGCCATGCATCTGCTGCCCGAAGGTTGGTCGGATTTCCTGCGCGAAGGTTTTCGTGAACAGGAGAAAAGCAAAGAACTGTGCGATCTGATCATCAAGCCGGAATTACCCTACGCCCAGTATCGATTTGATAAGGCTGAGGAATTTATTCAGGCCGGAAGAGAGGCGGCAACGGTAAAAATTTCCGCCATGCAGGCGATGGTAAGGAGAAAATAAGTACGTGTATTTTATGGCGCTTGCTTGAGTATGCTCAGAGAATTTTCGTAGGATTTTTTTATAAAAATATCAGGATGAGATGTTTTTTCGGCATCATGAAGGGCATTTTCAAGCAGAGAAATACAATCTTGGATAATATGCTTATCACTGCAAAGCTCCGAGAGTATTGTGGCAAGATTGCTATCCAACGGAAGGAAATTTTGCGCCTGCCGCTTCAGTGCATTGTGCGCCGCAAGAATACGAATATGCCCATTCATATGAGGATTTCCTGCCAACATCAAATACAGACGCAGGGCGCCGCCCCTCTTAAGCTTTGGTATATCATTTTCAATCATCCCAATAATCTGATCGGGAGAAAGCAAAGATAATTGCTCGGATAGTCGCTGTTCTATAACCCCGTCGGAACGCTCGTGAATAAATCCATCAATCAATTTTTCAGCCTCAGTCTGAAAAACAACTTCTTTGCTGCCATCACGCTCTGGCCAAAGAGAATAAACGCCACAAGCTGCGCCTGCTGCCAAGAGTGAATAAATAATCCATCTGCCTTTATGCACAGCGGTATCAACTCGATTGAAGATCGTCCGTATGAGTTCTGGGGCTTTTGTAACAGGATTCCGCAAATCTTCTGACTTTTTTCGAATACGCATTATCAATATTTTACATTTTATGAAAATATTTTCAAATATTAATTTTTGCGATATGATAATACTACGTCACTGCTCATTCTCTTCACCGAATAGAGATCACTCCAATGCGACAAATTCGCGCGTGGCTCCGGCTTAACATGCCTATCGTCATTATTGCAGGCCTCATCGACCCTCTGCTGGGCTTAATGAAGCCCCTTCCGGCCAGTACGGCGTGGCTGGGGGTGCTTGCTGCATTCCCTGTTGCAGCCTGGATTCTTCTCGACTTCGCCAGACGTGGACATGGCGCCCGTGTACTGGACGATGAGGGAAGAATCACACTCGGTCCGAGTTTCGCTGCCGCAACCCGACACACATTCTGGCATGCGGCATGGCCTCATGCTTTGAATGTCGCCTACTCGCTAGGCTACACCTGCCTGTTTTTTTCGTCCGGCAGGTCTCATCCTCATGTAATGGGGGTGTGGGTATCAACCGTTCTGCTGCTAACCATCCTTAATGATGGTCAGCTCCGCACGCGTCTGAAAAATTGGAAGCCCTGGCTAGCACTTGGCATGCTGGCTTCCAGTCTTATCATCATGGCGTCGGTTGAAACCGCGCCCGCAGAACTCAAGCGCGATCTCGAGTTCTGGGAACTCGTTGCATCAAACGTCATTCTCGTGGCACTCGGAACTATTGTCTGGTTAATGGTCCGATGCCATAAGCTAAACGGCAAATGGGCATGGGTTATAGGGCTAGGGTCCTTCGCAGCCGCCTCATGGATTCTGCGAGACTTCTCACTCCACGCCGGCATCCTGCACATTGTCGACGGCAAAGTGAATATGCAAGCGATTTATAATCGTGCGCTCATTCACACGCTCGCATACTGTGCATGGCCGCATGCACTCAATGTTTTCTTCAGCCTCGGCTTCCAGACCTTGGCCGAAAAAACAGGATCATTCGCGACCGCCATTGCTGCATGGCTCGCAATGACTGTCCTCGTGCCACTGCTCTATAGCTTGCCGCAGTTCTTAAGTTCGTGGCAACTCCCCGTTGCCATGGTGCTGATGGCTACAGCAGGCTACCTGCTGTGGAAGACGAGTAAGTGAACGTTCGCCTCTCCCCCTAGCGGAGGAGAGGCATTTTTATGTGCGAAAATTTGACTAAAAAACAATCCGAAGAAATACTGCCGGACAGAAAGGAGGTACGTATGCCTCATTATTTCGGCCGGCCCAGTTGCGGCGCACACGGGAGCGCGCCCCAAGCCGGCGATGAAAAATGGACGATTGGCATAGCCGTCGGCTTCGCAATCTTCCTGGCAATGATAGCCTACATAGGCCATCGCTGAACTCACCAGCCC
>CALMES010000108.1 GCA_937863435.1 uncultured Candidatus Peregrinibacteria bacterium | reverse complement strand
CCTGGGCTTCTTTGGGGTCCGTAATGAGCCGCGTTGCCCCGCTGGCACTCAAGACTTGGTTGCCCGTCCAGATAATCGCTACGTGCTGCACGTCTGCCCATGAAGGGCCGTAGAAAGCCAAGTCCCCTTCTTGCCACTCTGTCGAATCTCTTTGATCTGCGCCGAGGTCATTTGCCATGCGCTGTGCGTTCCAATTCAGGTCTTTGTGATGGATCTTCGACTGGAATCCAGCCTTCAGAAGCGACCACGCAACGAGCCCTGAACAGTCAAAGAGGCGTGGCCCCTTCTTGCCCCAAAGCGTGACGCATCCGAGGCGTGCCTCCGCGATGGTGCAAAAATTCGCCCTGGCAAGGTCAAGATTCACTCTTTGCCTCCGAAGTCTCTCGCCAGTGCTTTGCAAGTGCATCCATTCGTTCGACGACTTTCTCCATGCGTCCCTCTAAAACGCCATCGGCTTTCGAGAGGTGCATCGTTCGTTCCTCGACTCTGATCACCAACTCAACGCGTGCCTCGACGCGTTCAAGGCGCCGATCAAACTCAGTCACAGCCCGGCGCAATGCCCATTGTCCAAGGGCAATTCCAAGGCCAACGGCAATCGTGATTATCGACTGGGTGTCCATGGTACGTCTCCCCCTGACCCTATTCGGGCAATCATGTATTTCATGCTCTCGTCGAGCTTGTTCAGCACTCGCATGATGCCATCATTTTGCGTGTCTTGGGATTCGTGAATAAGGCGAACGACTGCGCGAACTTCGTGCACTTCGCCGGATACTCTGTCGAGTTTTTGATCTCTGACTTCTTCGCGCGCTGAAATCCCTTCGAGTGTTTCCATAATGTGAGAGACTTCCGATTCGGTTCTATCTTGACGCCCATCGAGTGCATTGATTTTGTGCTCGAAAGACGACATCTTTTCTTTCAGGCGCTCGAACTCGGATCGCAGCTCAAGATATTCAGACGTCATTTTTTGACTCCTGGGAGTTTGTTTGGCCAACCGCCTTTCGGTATCCATGGCTTGTCATCGTCAATACACGGCCGACGAACACACCCATCGCCCTCAAAGGAACCGGGAATCATGACAAAGCCAATGGCTGCCTCTTTCCCGTTCCAGAAACATTTGTCCGCCTCTGAAACTCGCGTAGCGCACGAAAACTCGGTTAGGAGTTCTTCTATTTTCTCCTTCGGTCGACAGTCTCCAAGCTTGCAGTCGGTGAATTGGCATTGCGACTTGTTGACATTGAGCTTGTCGAAAGGAGGGAGGAGAAAGAAACCATCTTCGCACTTGAGCGCTCGGCCAACGAGTTCGGATTTCTCGCCTGCCACCTCAGCCCAACAGCGCGCTGATACCTCCTCACATTTACGCTTGTCCTCTTGTTCTCCTTGCGTGAGAGCGACTGCAACCGATGCAGCAATTCCTACCGCCGCAAGAATAGCGCCTTTCGTTTCGTTGCTTAAGGGCATGTTGTCTCCGCGTTTGCGACGCATACATTTTTAATCTGTCCACTAACTGCACCAAAGGACCCAAATCCCGTTCCGATGTCGATTGTGCCGTAAGATGTCGATGCTCCAGCTCCGCCCACTGTGTCAGTTGTCGCATCTTGATAACAGGTGTTGTTTGAGCCGACGGTATATCCACGCACATGGTACCAAGTGCCAACACCTGAAGCGATGGCCGGCTGTGCCGCACCTGCGTTATCAGCGAAATACCTCGTTTGGTTGCCTGGTGAATTGGACTGCATGATGGCGCCGACTGTCGCGGTATTCCTCAGATTAAGAAAGGTATTGTAGACCTCGACACGGCCCCGTTTAACGTCCGCTGCAAGGGCTGGAGTCCCGTCGACTGTGTATGTTGCGACGCTCTGAAGTGTCGGAGCCGCACGCGTCGCCGCCGCACCGAGCGTGACAATCACAGGAGAGGCGGTGTCGCCCTCCTCCATTTGGCATCCCCAGACGTAGATTGTTTGTGTGTCGCCGACGACGGCCCCGGATGCAACCGTGCCTTTGAGTTGGGTTAGTGTGCCAGCGTAGGCGGCTGGGGACACGCAAGAGATGCGCTGCCATGCTGTCGTGAGCGAGGCGGTGCACTCATTGTCGCCGGTGGAATCACCCGTGCCAGTAAGTCGGAGACGGCCGGTTTCCGTGCCGAGCGCGCCGCGGAGGTAGCAGGAGAGGGTGTATTTCGTGGGAGTCGTTGCAGCGGCTGTCTGTTGTCGGCCAGCGTAGCCAGCGCCCGAGCCGTCGGTGAGTTGAGTGCCGCTCGGCACTCCAGAGGGGGAGGTTGAGGCATAGGAAGTGACGGTTGCCGCCACGTACGATCCACCGCTCGCATCTGTCCAGGGGGCAAGCGCTGGATTCGTCGAGTATGCCAATAAGTTGGTAGCGGCGTTCCAGGCTTCTGCGCTTGTGTCGCGGATGCATGGCCCGTTAATCGGCACGACTGTCACGTTCACGTCTGAATGTGCGCACGCGGTGGGTGAGGTGGCCGTATAGACTGGAGTGGTGCCGACATCCGCGGTGAGTACCGACGCATAGACGCGAGCCGTCATAGCGGCGATTTCCCCGGCTGTGAGGTCGTCTGGGATATACGTTGTGCCGTAGAGGAGGCCCCGGACTTGTCCAGCGGTGGTTTGCGCTTCAGCACCGATCTGATCAAATGAGGAAGTCAATAGGCCTGCAGTTGTCGGTTGACCCGTCGTTGTCGCTGCGAGCGCCCCATCAATGTACAGCTTCACCACAGAGGTATTTGCCGCGCCACTGGTAAAGGTGCCGCATATAAATCTCGGGGCATCAACGTTTCCTACAGAGGTTGCGGTTGTGTCGCTATTTGCGCCGGTCGAATACCAAATTCGAAACGTAATTCCGGCTGGGACATAATAAAGCCCATACTGCCCATTCACCCCGTACGTGGTATTTCTTGCTGCGAGTGCCCAATAAATGGGGGCTTCTGCGACCGTCGAATACGAGCAAACCGTAAAGTCGGTATCATTGCTTCGGCCGCCATTTGCGATGTCGTATTGACCGAGATTCATCAGTTTTCCGTTCTTGGCGGTGCAATCCGGGCCGTTGGGGCAATGGCGCCGAGAGAGAGTACTGATGACGCCGCTCCCTGAGATACTGGTAGCACCGAGCGGATCCATGGTCCCATCGCCGTACTGACACCAGTAGTTTCCTGTTTTTTTGGCCTCTGGGACGACATCGCAAAGCTCTTCCGAGGTGTCGTATGTCGTCGACGACGTCAGCCAGCTAAAAAGTGGCAAAGCGCCACCACCACCGCCTGGCGCATCGATGCAATTTCGGATGCGTCCGCCGTCGCGGTAGCGGCATCTATCCCCACCAGCGCTGAGGATTGCGGCCATCAGAAGTACATGAATCATTCTTTCCCGTTCCTCTCAAAGATGCGGCAATTGGTTGTGCCGGACGCAAGGATGATGGACACGTTTTGATCAGCTGCTCCAAGCGATGTCTGAAAGAGCTGGTCTGCGATAATCTTGACGGAAGTTGTCGCAACGGCGGTCGATGAATTCACCGCTACGAAGGCATCCGCATCACACTGGATAGAGAGGAGTGCCATCGGGGGAATTGTAAAAGGAACAGCTGTCGATGACTGGTTTTTGGAGGTGGTACTTGCTGCAATCGTCCCCAAATATCTATCCCCGGCAAACGCATTCAACGAGAGGAGGGTAGCAATGACGAAAAGCAGGGCAGAGGCGAAAAGGTTTCTTGGGTTGTTTTTTTCTCGGATCATGCCAAGAATATCGCATGGCTAAGAACAAATCGGAAGAATTGCTTTCTACCTCCCCCGGCGTAAAGGCTCAACCCGAACCACAACCCGTGGTAGAAAAGGCCCCTCCGCCTCCAGAAGAGAAGAAAATCCCTCTTGTTGTCGCCCGAAAGGCGCTCATCTTTGAAGTTTTGGACAACGATAGGCTGAATGTCGTCTATGGAACGCTCGACGGCAACGTGAAGCTTTCAACCTCGAAAACGCTTTGCACGGACACGCGGTGCATCCAGGCCTATTCGGAAGTGGATGTCATCATCCGAAGCCTCCTTTCAAAGCAGAGGCTCCCTTGATTGAATTGGCCATAGTCTTGTCAGTGGCGATTGTTTGCGTCACTTTTTTGGTCTCGATAGAGCGAAAGTACCGACTCGAGAAAGAGAAGTGGGTGCATATTGAAATCGAGAATCTCGCAAAAGAACAGATGGCGCTTCGCGAGCTTGTCGAATCCATTGGAAACAACGTCGCAAAGATGAGCATAGGAAGACGCTGACCCATCCCAAGTGAGTGAATCAGCGGACCGCCTTGGCATTTGCCTTGGCGGTTTTTGTTTGGCTATCTGTTGCGAGTGAATTGCAGATAGTCTCTAAGGGCGTTCATTCCGCCTTCGGAAATCTGATCAGGAATCTCTTCGGCGGCCTTTTCTATTGGGGCGCCGATGGATTGCAGCGCCCTGCCGCCCTTAATTCCAAGATTCCCCGCAAACGCTGGCCCAAAGTTATTGGCAAGGTTTGTCCCCGTATATCCAACCATTGCCGCAAGTGCTGTTTCGGGGGCCGTGTGACCAGTGGCAACTGTTCCAAGGCCAGCAAGTCCGCCGAGCATCCCGCTCATTGTGTTCACCTTATTGTTTGTGAGTGCGTCGGATGCTCCTTTTTTGGCCAATGGAGCCAACTTGGCAAGCTTGGAGTAGTTTGCATTTGCTGCTTCGTAGGCCCTCCCTTTTTCTGGATTAAGTGCGGCAAGTTCGCTGAGCTTCGCCTTAATCTGCTTTCTGATGATGTCCTTGGCTTCCACGGATGCCTTGGCTGCTGCATCCTTTTGCTGCGACAGAAGGAGTTCTGGAACGCTCGGATCAAAGAGCCGTCTGGTTTGCTGAAGGTTTTTGAACGGTATGGCCTGAGGTGTTTGCAGCTTAAAAGATTCCTCCAGCTCGTCGATTAAGGGGTTCAGTACCTTTGATCGGCGAAGCCCCTCCAATCCCTCTTTTGCTGGCATATCGGATGCCGTTTTTCTCAGCCCTTCGATAAATTTCTTTGTTGGTTCGGCTGTCTGAATTTCGCTCGAAATATCTCCTACGTCTCGACCCCGCTTCGATAGTTCGTCTTCGAACCTTTTTCGAACTGCATCTTTCGAGGCAAACCAAGGAACGATCCCCTCGTCGACTGCACTGGTGGCTGCCTGTCGCAACGCCTCTGGGCCGCCAGCTCGCCCAGTAAGCGTGGCGTTTGTTCGTCCAAAAGCTTTCGTGGCGTAGTCTTGACCGAGGCCGTACAGCGTCTTTCCTGCGCTTCCGATTCCACTGGCAAGAGCTTTGCCGCCAGCGCCAAGGATTGCCCCGGTAAAACCACCAGTAAGACCTTCTTTCCCGGCATTCTGAATTCGTCCGGCAAGAGAATCATCGGCCGAGTCTCCAAAGCCGCTCGCCATGCCGCCGATCATACCATTGTAACCCATGCGTGCCGCTGCCCCGCTCACCCCTGGCAGTGCCTTCAGGGCGCCAACGCCTGGCATGGGTGTAATGACGGCACCGGCGGCCCTGGCAAATGGATGCCGCTCTGACTCCAGTTTTTGCGATCTGCGAATATTCTGAAGCGCTTCGTCGTAGTTTCCGCCACCAAGGGCCGTTCCTGCTGCTGCAAGTTCGTCGGAAATACCGAAGAAGTCGTGACCCTTTCCAAAGGCTAACATTTGACCAAGTTTGTTCTCTTCGTCACGAATTTGCTTGGCATCTGTACGCGCCTTTTCAAGCGCTGCATCCGCCTTGTTTTGTGCTCTTTGGCGAACTTCTGGATTGATGTCGTCTGGATTAAACTCAGCTCCAGAATCAAGGAGCTTTTGAAAGTCCTCGTCTGTTTCGATGCGTTGTGGAACGGCGCCTGATTTCTCGCGCGCATCCATGATTGCAAGAATCTCTTCCTCAGTAAGCCCATCAAATTCACTGGCCATTGATCACCTTCCATCCGAGTTTTGAAAGAGCTTCCGCTTCTGCCTGTGTGGCCTGTCTGGTTTTATCGCCTTTGGAGATGGTGATCATTGGCTTCGCCGAAGATGCGGCCGGTTGTGCGGTCGGCTTGTTGAGGTATGGGTCTATGGTTTTCGCCGTAATTCCACCCCTGTTCGTGTATTCCGTAACAACCTCTGGGGTAAAGCCTGCTTCGCGCTGTTTCATGATTGTTCGAACGGATTCCATCATGAGTCGTACGCCTTGCCGCTGAACTGCTGGATCTCTGCTTCCAAGCATACCCTTTGCTCTGTCAAAACGTTGTTGCTCAGCTGGCGAAATCGCAGCGCCGCCGAGCTTTTTGATATCCAAGTTTTGCAGCTGCTGGAAAAGCGCCTGATTTGATTTTTCGGTCGTCGATAGGCCACCCATGGATTCTGGGAGAAATCCCGCAAGACCGCCAACAATTGGCGCTGTCGTCATGGCCCCTCGCATCCCGCTAACTCCAGGAATTTCAGAGGCGCCATCTAAGCCAAATTTATCTGCAATTTCTTTGAGCGCTGGAAGTATATCCAACTGCTCTTGGGGAATGGCTTTCGAGAGTGATTGCAGTCTAGACTCATTGAGTTGGTCTTGCCGTAGCGCCATCATGTCGTTTGGCCGTTCTGCGTTTTTGAGGCCTATGGCATTCTGTGCTCGGTTGTTTCTCTCAATCTCAGCTTGCTTGCGCAAATCCAACTGAAACCTCTGCGTTTCCTCTTCCGCCTTCCGCTTGGCATCCTCGCGCTTCATGCCCATGTCGATGTATTGCCGCTCTTTCTCGGCGCGAAACTTCATCGCCTCGAGCACTTGCGCCCGCGCGTCTTTCTCGCTCGAATAGTCTTTGTCAAACTGGGACTGTTGCGCCTTCGCTATATTCAACTCGTCGTCTTGCTGGCCTTCGAGTCCCTTATACTTCCGAGCCATCTCTTCCAATATGCTGCGCTGTTTTGCGACCGCGTCTGACTCCATCACATTCGTTGGAGCTACAGCCCCAAGTTTCAGTGCGGGATTGTTGACGTTGGCCATCTCGCGAAACGAATTGCGAAGACCGCCGAGCGCATTCACCCCGGAATCAAAAAGGCGTCCCATGCCGACGGATTTGGAGGCCTCGGCGATGCGTGGATCAAACCCCGACTGCATGGCCTGTCTGTCGGCCGCTTGCTTGGCAAGCATCGATTGATAGTCGACCTGTTTGGGCTTGGAAAAAGGTGTCGACTGAAACTTTAAGAGTTCTTCAAGGGCGCTTGGCTTGTTGGCTGGCTGAAAGTCTGGGTTCGGTGCAGCGCCTGAATGACCCATGCGCATCGACTCATCGAAGCGAGATGGTACGCCCGCCATAGCATCTGCCTTCTTTGGCTGCGCTGCATCATAGGGCTTGGTCGAAGTGGTTCCAAGTTGTGCATTTCTTGCCGCCTCCTCGTCGTTCAAAAGAGAGTCGAGTTCCTCGTCTTGCAAAAGCATTATGCACCCCCCATCATGGCCTCGCGAAGCCGTCTTTGTTTCTCGTCCTCTGAAGCGTTGATGGCATTCGCCGATGCAGCGGCATAATCAGCCCGCGGCTTATTCTGGCTCAATTGGCCGGCGATTTGTCCGCCGACGTTGGCGGCTGTCTGCAGGCCTCCCAACAACATGTCCGCGCCCTGGTAGGCATTGCCTGCATTTTGCTGGTACTGTGCAGCAAGTCCCATGCGTGCATTGCCTCGGGCGGCACGAAGATTTTGTTCGTTGTCGAAGTATGCCTGCTTTCGGCGGTTGTTTTCTTGCTGTGCCATCCATCCTTGGTTGGCGTTGAACTTGGAAATCTCGTCTTTGGCCTGCGCTTTGTCAGCCGCTGCACCGTATTCAAACTTCTGTTGCCCTTGCGTACCAGCAAGACTCTCTCGCAACGCTTGCAGACGTTGCCTGTAGGCATCGGATGCCGACGCGATACCAGCGCGGCCCATGGCGTCGCCTGCATTCTGTGAACCCTGAAGCATCGCCTGCAGCGTAGCGCCACTTCCGCCAATACCTCGCCGATTTGCCATCGCGAGTGCGTTTTGCGCCTGTCTGTTCGCAGCGTCACCGCTTGCGACTTGCGCATCGTAGTAAGCCGCATCCTGCATCGGGTCTTTGCCTTCACCGTAGCGGCCGAGCTTGCCGAGCATTTCGCGGATGGATTTCGAATCCATGGCGTTTGGATTGACGCCTTCCATTGCTGTCGAGTTGAGTTTCTGCGCGTAGGCCTGCTCAAACGCTGGCGGAACAACCCCGTCGTACATCGCGGCGACTTGCTCGCGAATCTGTTGAGCCTTGTCGAACTCGCCATTCGCTTCCGCTTCGGCGGCTTTTGTACCAAAGTACCCAATGAGTCCACCGCCGACCGCGCCGACCGCTGTTCCGACGGGGCCGCCGATGACTGTTCCGATTGCTGCGCCGGATGCTGCGCCACTGAGGGCGCCACCTACTGCTTTTGAACTCATTCAAACCTCCCTGTCGTATAATTCCACGTCGGTTTCCCGAGCTTCTTTTTAACTGGTTTTTGCGGTGCCATCGACTCTTGGATGGTGGATTGTCGAGAAAGTGGGACGGATGGGTTGGTGACGGCCTTCGCGGAGGCGGTGGTAAGCGGTGCCGAGAGGCCGGCGGCTGAAGCACCTTTGGCGGCGAGCGCGTTATTGGCCACGACTGGGGCTTGTGTTTGGTTGGTGAGGCTTCCGACGCCTGGGCTTGCGCCGCGGATCATCATTCCACCCGAAGACGACATATTGACCGGATTCGGATTCGCGGTGTTGTTCAGGCCAAGCTGACCACCGGCCGCTTCGATTTCTTTTTTCTTCTTCTCCGCATCGGCCGCGATAGCCATTGAGTTTCGCACCGAAGCCGCATCGCTTATTTTTTGCCCGTAAGCGTTGTAGGTATTTTTGTAAGCGTTTCGATAACGGTTTAGCGCTGCTTCGGTGGCCTTCTTTCTGTCTTCCCAGGCCTTCAGCGCTTTGTCGGCGTCGACCTTGGCCCGTGTGCCAACAAGGAACGAATCAAGTATGTTGGCGTTGCCCATCTTTGTGGAGGACATCCACTTGGCCCGGTTTGCTAAGTCGCTTCCCTCTCCGCCTCGGCCTGCAAGGCCGTTAATGGAATCGATGTAGCGCTGTTCGTTTGGCAACTCGCCGATGATTTTTCCGGTTGAGTCGAAAGCGGCGTTGGCGTCGACCATCTGCTTTGCAAGTTTGTAGCGCTCTTTTTCGTATGGCGTAGCATCGGGCCCTGGTTCTTTCTCCGCATACTTCAAGATGTCTTCCTGTTGCGTCGGCTCTTTGCCAAGGCCGATGTATTTTTGCAGCTCTTGGGCTCTCGATTTCTCGCCTTCGCTCATTCCAATGCCGGCGCCCTTGAGTGCGGTGGTCATCTCGTTTTGTGGTCGACCCTTGGTTGGGAGGGCGGACGATCTACCAATGCCACCAATCTTTTCATTGGTCGCTTGACCGACAACCATGTCGCTGTTGTCCATGGGCATTTCTTTCGGCGTCTCAAGCCCTAAAAGCGTCTTCAGCCCATTGGTGCCTCCAAATTTAGAGGCATTCCCTCGGCGTGCAAAAAGCTCCGCGCGTCCATCACGCACAACCGGCGCATTCGACTCTACGCCCGGAATCTTTACGCCCATGTCCGCAAGCGATTGTTCCGCCCGCGAAGACGCTTGTTCAAACGACTTATTGATGTCGGTCTCTCTACCGGCCTTCAAATTCGCGTTCACTGGTTCCGAGTCGAGAGCGAAGTTCTTGCCGATGCCTGCATCTTGAAGCGCTTGTTCCGGCGCTGGAATGTCTTTGTAGTCGTTGGCCGAAAGTGCCTTCATTTGGTCTTCGGCTGTCTGGCGAAGCTGTTTCTCGGCGCCCTTGTACTGAACGTCGTAATCGTTCGAGTTGGCGGTAGCGGCTTCGGTGGATATGTCCTGCGCTTGCTTGGCCATCCTATCTGCTTCTTCTTTATTGAGGCCGAGGAAATCCTGTAAATTCATGTAACTCATCCATCCACCCCCAATCGTATAATATATCCAGTAGATGAACTGAGACCCTGGATGTCGTAAATAATAAAGCCGTTCAATTCATCTTGCGCCCATGCGCAATAGACGGGCCCGCTTGTTGGTACGCTGGCGAGCTTTGGCTTGCAGTAGACGACGGACACGCCGACAGGTCTCCATGGAAGCCCTGAGACTCGTATTGGATAGGTGTCGGCCAGGGTTGCGGCCGTGTCGACGACGATTTCCCGCACAAGCCTTCGCGGTGTCTCTTCGAACGCGGCGCGTACAATCGAAAAAGAGCGCTCCATGGCGCGTACTGCAGAGTCCGGGGATTCAAAGTCATCTGCGCGAAACGTTGGCTTCATCATGGTTGCGCCCTCGCATGTGTTCCAGAAGAATCGACGACAAGCGTCACGGCTTCGATGGCAAACAGCCAGCCATCAACCGAGATGTCGAGGCCGACCGCGAGGCGTACGCTTCTGCATGCCTCTCGCGGGACGGGGACGCGGAAGACTGTCGGCCAGTTTGCGAACGAAAAAGCCGGCGTCTCTGGAAGCGCGGTTGTGCCGTTGTAGACATCGCTGAGGAACCAAGCTGTTCCGCTTCGAACGCTTCCGTCGTTAAATATATTTGTAACGCTGTAGGGCGACCAAAACGAGTGCACGCGCATTTCTCGCCAAAACTGGAGTTCATTGATGTCTTCGTTGCAGACAACCCATCGAAGGCTTACCGCGTATGGGTAGCTGCCATCCTTGTAGTCAACCGTGACGTCGTCGTACCCGTGTCTATAGGCCTGGTTTGTGGCCGCAATATTGAAGGCGTATTGGCGCTGGTAGCTCTTTCCGAAACAGAGGGTGCTTATAGCGCCTGGTGTCGACGGTGTGCTTGTTGCGGATGGGGTGGCAAGCCACGTTTGCCATGCATTGTTCTGTCTGTCGAAGACGTATGCGGTCGTGAGGGCGCATGCACCGTTGAGGTCGTACCAGAATTGGACACGTCCGCGGATGATGTCGACCGACGCGCACGCTGAATACTGAAGTGTTGTTGCAAAGAGGTTTGTCAGTGTCTGGATGTCTGGGTTGATGGCATCCGAGATTCTGCGCGCTCCTGATTCGGTGACCGAGTAGATGCCGTCGAACGCCCAAACGTAGATGGCGTCACCGTCTGTGCAAATGAGTTGTTTTCCGACTGCGAACACTGTCGGGTCAAAGAGTTCGAAGGATGGATTTTCTGGATCTCGAACGATGTAGATTCCGTAAGACGTAAAGGCGAAGAGTGAATTTCGAAGCTCTACCATCTTGTAGATGACGGTATTTTGGGGGCCAAGTTGGCCGGTGTTGCCGATTTGCACTGCGTGTGGCTCGCCGACCTTGGACCAGGCGAGATTGTCGGTGCTGAGGGCTTTGGTGACTGTCGACGCATCTTGTTGGATATAAGCGGCTGGTACGCTCGGGGTGATGGTGATGACTTCCCCGATGACTCGAGATCTAACTTCGTAGGCTCCAATAGTGTCCGGCGTCACGGCTCCTGCATTTGCAGGCTGTAAATCGCAAATGACATTGCTCGAACTCTCATTTGCCGCCTGACAGATTTCGATGACTGTGTTTCGGATGTTTTCCGAGAGTGTGCCGGTCGTGTAGACGCGAAATTGGGCGGCCGTCGGAACAGCTGCTTCGAGTACGCCGGTGAGTGTGAAAGAGCCTGAGGCGGAGGAGAATGCCAGCGTTTGGCCGGCGACAAGACCGCTCCCACCAATGGAGACAAGGCGCATGATTTCCGACGTCTTGAACGATGGGTTCGGAAACCAAATTCGATTTCCCCAAAAGCAGGGCGAGTCAGACGCTGGCGCTGTGTAAGCGGCCGCAAGCTCTCCCTCATAGGTTGGGTTCGTGTAGAGGTCTTGGCCCATCAGGCCACCCGTTGCGCCGCTTGCTGGGACAATATCGGCAACTGTGATGTACCCCGTCGAGACATCCCCGGCGGAAATAGCTTTTTCGTACACCAATCGCATGTCCGCCACGGCTTCGGACGTGTTGGCGACGTTGATGATGGACCTATAGACTTGCAAGTAGGCCTTTTTGTCGGTCGCCTTCAGCGCAGTCGCTGTCGTCCCATTTTCCTTGGGGAGCTGCCACCTGAGGCTTACGTCTCGGGCTCCTCCGGTGGTATTGGTGACATAGTACGGTTGCGATGGGGCGCCGACCCACTCGCTGCCATCCAGCGCTTTGTAAACGATGATGGCTCGATACGCACACCGCTGATTGTTCGCGAGTACTCCTGAACCTGTTGGTGCGATGAGTCCGACGCTGTCACGTCGCGGGATAAGTCCCTGTTCGACGCCGAGCCAATAATACGTATTGGAGGCGCCAAGAGAGCCAAGGAAAGGCTTATCGAGTCCACTCCAGAAGGTCCCATTCTTTCCTCCGAACACCACATGGTTCCGAATGAGCGCGGCATCAAAATGGGACGATGACGCCGAAAACGTCTCAGTGGTCCCAGCGTCTGAACGCGTGAGATTCGTCCACGAGTTGGTTGTACTGAGCTTGTTGTAGCCATACTTGGCGGTGGTTGTGGAGGCAGAAAACGACGTCGGCACCAAGTGCTGAAAAATGTAGTCGACGCGTCCATTCCATGGACTGATTGGCGTTGCGGTGTATGGGCGGTAGCTGGCCGGAAGCGAAACCTCGTTCGACAAGTTCGGGAATCCTGGCCTGCCCTGAATGCGGCCTGGGGCGTCAATGACGACATTTTGGCCGATATACAGCTGCCCATTTTGACGGGTGAGGTTTGTACCTCGGACGTCGATTCCTGTCGAATTGAGGAGGTTCTTAAAAACCACGCCAGTATCCCCCGATGCGAAGTCCTGTTCGAAGGCCGCCACTTGCTATTTTGGGCGCACCGTCAACCCGAGTGCTGAACGCGGTGGTGATAGCATTCTCCATGAAGGCGGCATCCTCTTCGGCCAACTTCAGGTTGCGCTCGTCTCCGACCGTGCGAAGCAATCGGCATATGGTTCGCTGTACCAGCAAGTCATAGTACTCAACCGGAAGCACCACTTGCGTAGATTGTCCCGCTAATTGCACCTTGCCGCCGACGTAGCTTGCGACCGGCGTCAGCCCGTCGAGTGCTGTCTTCTGAACAACCCACGTTGTTGAGCCTCCCCCAGCCACGTCATGCGCGATGACTTCATATGGCTCGGTCCCCGCTATGATGTCGTACGTCGCCGACGTGCTTGGAGCGCTTCCAACGGTGAACGTCATCGTCGTCGATGTTTCACTGGCGGCTGTAATGGTTGCAAAAGCTGCACTGACAAGCGTAGAGGCCCGTGGAACATACTTGATGAGCAGACTCCCAGCGGAGGAAGGGATAGGTAATAGCCCAATATTGTTGTTCTCCAGGTAGAACCCATATGGTTGTCCCTGATTCGTTTGATATCTCCATGTTTCCTCGGGGTCGAACCTGACAAGATTGTACTTCGTCCCGTCGGATGCAATCCACCAGACATCCGACCACTTCCCGAGCGCTGCGCGTGTCGGCATTCGCACGCCAGCCTGTCCCGCCGCAACAGAGATTGTCATGCGACGAACGAAAAACTCCTCCGCATACTTCATACAAAGCGGATAGATGCGTGTCCGTAGCTCAATGTCGGCCTTTGCAATGATGTCAGCCGCGGCCGAACCATCTGCATCGGAATCAGGGAACATGGCCCCACGGCGCACGTCCGCAATAACTGAGGCGTAGTCAAAGGCCATGAATCCTCCAGTTTTAGCACTTGCCGAGCAGTATCTTCAGCTTGGCGATATCCGACGACGAAAGGCTTTGCGCTCCGCCGGATTCACCCATCTCTTCCTCTCCGCTCGCCATACCCTCATCCATCCCTTCGACCGGCTCTTCAGAGGTGACGGTGACGGCTTCGACGACTGGCTTCTTCGCTGCGCGCTTCTTAGCGAGTCGTTGCGCTGTGACTTCCGTCGACATGTTTCGAAGCTCGCTTAAAATCCCAGGAAGCATCTCTTTCAGGTTCATTGTGTGTCCTCTTAAAAAAAGCGCGAACGGTAGACCATTCCACCGCCCGCGCCCATGTCACGGCACCTTAGGAGTACGTGATACCTGTCATAATTGCGGTGTGTTTTGGTTGCTCAACAAGGAGAGCCTCGTTGTTATACACGCGCATTTCGGATGCTGGAGTGGTCGAGGACTCAAGAATGAGCGTCTCGTTTGAGCCGTGGCGCTTAATGAAGGAGATGTCTTGTGCGCCGATCCGCTTGGTCTCTTCCGGAGTGATGATGTAGCAGTGCCCATTCTTTTGGAGTGGGTGAGGCATGATTTCAATCTCGCCATTCTGCGAATAGAAGGTTAGCGAGGTGTGGCCTTGCTTCGCGTTGCTCGAAGAGTAGGACACGTCGAACTTACGAAGCGCTGCAGCGTCAACGTTGAGTTGCTCGAACGCCTTCGGAGCGATGATGGCCAACATCTTGCCGTCGGCACCGTAGGAAGCGGGGTCTGCCACAGCGTCCAGAATCTTGGCGAGAGTCAAATCCCCCGTCGAGGTGCTGTAGACGTTACCTGCCCACAGTGGATAGGTTGCAGCGTCGATGTTGAACAGCGAACCGGTGTTCGAAAGAATCTTGTTCAACCCAGCGGCCTCGGTCGTCGGCGAGTGGGTCTCCCAGAAAAACACCGCGGCGGAGGTGCTGTCCAACGTGGTGAGGTCCGAAGCATTTCCAGTGACCGTAATAGCGCGAGTCGAAGGGTTGACTGCGGTGAGGACCAATGGGGCGTTGGTGTTCAGCTTCGAGCCCGTGGGGCCAGCTGCGAAGAAGTCCAACGTTGCGCCGGTCTCGCCTGCCCAGATACCAGGGGCCCAGGAATCGACAGAAAGGACGACAACGCGAGTGGTCGAGGTTCCGCTGATGGAGGTGAGGGTACCAATACCCATCTGGCCGTGGAGGAGTTGCAGCTCTCGGCGCTTTGCAGCGGTGTTCGAGAGGTTCATCACCACTTGCTTGGTTGCAGAGGTAAAGGCGCGAAGACCACCCTCAGCGGCGCGAGCAAGGGCCTCGTACGTGATGTTCGAACGGCCGATGATCTGCGAACCTGCAATCTGTGCGTCTTGCATCTGGCCCGACGAAGCGGCCAAAAGTGTTGGGGTCGAATTTGCAGCGGCCGCCGTAAAACCGTGTTCGTTGGTTACCACGACCGGTTGGTGATACAGATTGCCGTTCTCGGCCAATTTGCCCTCGACAAAGCCGAGAAGTTTGCAGAGGCGAGCGCGGTTACCAGTGAGAGGAATAACTTTAGAACCGTAGGCCTCCTTAAAGAGACCTACGAGAGTTGACATGTCATTTTGTGCTGCCATGGAATGCTCCGAAAATTGAAGGTTGAAAAAAGTGAAAACGAGTTGGTGTTTTCAGATTTCTCGGGATGGAATCCGCCTTCACTTTCGGGTGAGCGTCCGCATGGAGTAGCTGCCTAAGTGTGACTTACCGCCGATATGTCCGACTTGGTTAGTGTCTCACAACTTGAGCTGGACCTCAAGAATTAGAGGATGCCGAGCTTGCGCATGTGCTCGCGCTGATCGGAGTAATAGGACCTTTCGGTTGCCTTTTCCTCGAACTTCCTCGGCGCTGGTGGTTGCGGAGTCTTTGCGCGCGGTTCAGAGGTTGAACGCGTCAACATGTACGCCCGAGCGCATTTCTCAAGCGCCTCCAAACCAAGCACATTGATGAGGTTCTCGACAGGTGACTTGATGATAGCCGTTTGCACGCGGGCTTCGTTCTTTGCTTTGACTTCGTCGGCATACGCTTCCGGGTCTGGCATTTGCTGGTTATCCAAGTCGGCGGCGATCATGCGCGACACTTCGTCGAGCGCGTCATCCACCAAGACCTCTGGGAGTGCCGCCTTTTGCAGTGCTTTTAGTGCTACGTCGCTGACGTCATTTCGAAGGGCTTCGGTCTGTTGTTGTTCGAGCTGCCTCCGATGCTCTTCCTGGATTTGCTGTTCCTGGGTTTTGTACTTCGCCAGCTCGGCCTGTTGTTGCTGAAAGGCCTGGTAGAGTTCGCGCGTTTGAGGGTCGAGCGCTGCCAATTGCTGTTCACGCTGGTACTTTTCGATGGCTCGACGTGTGATTACCTCGTCCGCATCGGGATGCATCTCGGCTATTGCCTCAATTGACCCTTCGGTAGTTTGAAATTTGGCTGCGAGAGCCTGCAACCGCGCCCTCTCTTCAGCAAGCTGTCTCTTTTGTTGCTCAAGCCCTCCCACCTGCTGAAGGATTCGTATGGCTTGGTCTTCGGTGTATTGAACCTCCTTGCCAGCAAGTTTGAACTTCTTCAGGAGTCGCTTCTCCTCCGCCTTGGCTTCTTTTTCAGCCTTCTGCTCTTCGGTTTCAGGCGGCGCTTTCTCTTGCGGCTCCTTGGCCTTTACAGCTGGCTTTGGCTCGGCCTTTGGCTTTGGTTGCTCTTCCTCCTGATATGCTGTCGGCTCGTCGTCATAGCCACTCGCATCGCGAAGAATGGCCGGTTTTTCGTAGTTGTCGTAACCAACTGCCCCATTCGGAAGCGTTGGTGTGTTTTGCGCTGGGGCATCAGTAGCCCCCGTGGTTGGCGCTACCGCTGCAGTTGTGCCGTCTGACATGTTCTACCTCTAAATTAAGCCATCGGTGGCGGAGGCTGTTCCCCTGTGATGGGATTCCTCGGCGGCGATGGCTGTTTGATGTTTGGTCCGTTCAACGGCACAGCGCCGGTGGCGGCCAAAGCACTACCTGGTTCTTCTCTCGCTCCGCCGCCTTGCGGTATTGCTCCCTCTTGCGGGGCAAGCGGTTGCATTTGGCCCATCTGCTCAGGCGGGGCGACGGGTGGAGGCGGTGGGATGCCTCGGATGGCCAGCCAAAACGGGTCGGCTTTGTAGTAGAGGTGTTTCAACTCGCCGATGACTTCGAGCACGGCCTTGGATACTTGCTGGTTTGCACGCGCATCTGGCGCATTGAGTACGGCCATATACGTTTCGATGTCGACGGGGAAATTGTCCGTAATCAACGGCTTCAGTCCCTTGCCGCCTGGTTCGTACTCAAGGGTATACTCCCCTGGGGACATCTCGTCTTCGACGACAACGTGCGGCGCCAAGCCGATTCCCTTGCGGAGAAGTTCACAGTCTTTGACCAGGCGCATCTTGTAATTAAGCTTCTCGTCGTCCAAAAAGTTGATTTGGCCCGTGGCGATGTACTCTGTAAATTGCTGAACGTTGACGCTTCCGGGGTAGCGATCTGCAATCTCGCAGATTTTCGCCGTGCGCCCCGCAACGGACATCGAATCCGGGGATACCGGTTCAACCTGAAACCTGTCAAACCCGCGGATTTTGTCTTTGTTGAACTCAACGGCCTGCCACGAATTGGCTTTTCCGACGATAAGCATCGTGCGGTTGTTTTCGGCGAACATCTGGAGCATCCGAATCAGTCCGGTGCGCACTTCGGCCGTCAATTTGACATACGACGAGGCCAGGCCGCCGTGCCGCTCCGCGAATTGGGCCTGCATCGCTGCAATACCTTGCGCTGGCATTCCCTTAGGGACATCCCCCGCAACAACGTCTGAAATCGCCAGCCTCGAGCGGAGCATCTGCGCGCTTTGGCCAAGGTAGTTGTAGACGTCTGGCGGTACCTGCGCGCCCATGATGAGTTCTGGTTTGGCCTTGGACTGAATGACGGCCTTTCGACCATTGAAGTCAGATGCCCGCAAACCCGAGCCAATCTCCGTCCACCAGTTTTGCACCCCGTTTGATTCGATGGCGGTGGCAATGGCGCTTAGCGACAGATCGTGACTCTCCTGCAGTGAGAGCATGTCTTTCACCGGCGTATGCCCTAGTGGGGTTCCTAATTTCTTATCGATAAAGACCGGATAACAAAAGAGTTCGTCGCCATAAGGGTATTCAACGCCCTCGGCCAGCGAGTCATATAGCACGCAATCCGAGGTCAAAAAGAGGACACGGCGCCCTTTCGGCATCGCCAGCGTTTTCTTGTGTCGAAACTCGTAAACCCAAACCGAGTCCGGCTCCATTTTCGTATTGTCGACAAAACGCATAAAGTCGAAGTCGCTCGTTTCGCCCGACGGGACTTGGTCACCTGGTTGTATCGACAGTATCTTGTCGACCCTGTCTGGGTCCGAGACGTCGTCTGGGTATTTCGCGACCAACTCCCAGCGACTGGCGGGGCGCCTGATGCATACCCAGCTCGAATCGTTGACGTCTGACAGACCCCAGTCGAAGGCGACGTCGAAAACGGTATGGCTCGACACCTCCACATCGCCTGTTCCACGTGGAATCCCCGTGTCTGGGTCGATGAGTTTCTCACCAAGCGCGCCGTTCCAATTGAGTGCTACCCAACCCATTGTCGTGAGCGCAGCGGCTTTTACAGCCTTCCATTCAGCTTCGTTGAGCGAAAGGCGCCTGTCGTACTCCTGCATGATTCCAGCTGCGACCTGGGAGTCGGACATCGACGACGCGTCACCGTTCTTTGCCACCGCCTGGAACCCTGGCTTGTGACGCAAGATTGAGGTCAACCACGTGTCCACAGCCTCAGCGAGGATATTGGCGGATTGCCGGGTAAGCTGGCCATTTTCACCGGCCGTCATCAGTCGAGAAGTGTCTCCGTCGCCTTCGGTACCGTACCCGTAATAGGCCAGCCAGCAACGCCGCGCATCATACGCGGTGTCACAGTCTCTGAGTTTTTGGCGGTAATCGCCGAGCTTGTCGATACACAACCGCGCAAAATCGAAGGAATTCGGTTCAGCTGCCCAGTAGGTTTTCTTCACCCAACCACTATATGGTCACGACGATATGTTGTCACGTATTGTCAATTGTGGCGCATTCGGAAGTGGTATTTTGAGACTGAATTTTCACTTCCTTGGCAATTATCGACCGCGCGCAAGGTCAGCAATTGTTCGATTCACGAGCTTCATTCGCAAGCCGTCAAGCTCCCGAATGGCCTCCTCGACCTTATTGCTTCTGAGATGCTTCAGCGCCAGCATTGCTGGAACGGCAAGGCTGTTCTCGAAGCTTTGAGTGAGATCTGCGCGCTGTAATTCGCGAATGGCTTTTACATCCACTGCCATCGACTTTAGGCTTGTTGCTGTGAAAGAAAGCTTATCCTCGGCCTGTCTAACAAACTCGTCATGCTCGTATTCGGCTTCTTTTAGAAACTCGCCAAGCCTTGCTTCAAATATTCGCGCGGTTTCCTCTCGCACCACTTTAACCAACTCATCCCGTTCTTTTTTGTTCATCGCCTACCTCTCAGTATGTCCCCAATAAGCGCATCTTGCGTGGCGTCCAAGACTCGCCACATTTCATCCCGCGTGTCTGGCCTTGGGTCTCTGTGTTTGTCGACTCGACGCCACATGTAGACGAGCGCGTCGATAAGCTCCCCATGACCATGTTCATCTCTCTCCCACTCTGTTCGCGCTTCGTTCCAAATAACAGATTCCATCTGAACTAAAAGCTCTTTGCAGCGTGGGTGAACCTCCACCTGCCCACGCGCTATCGCGATGTTCAGAAAGTCGACCGCCAGGTGTTTTTCGTGCTTCTCAGCGGGGATATACGCCACGCCATACTCTGAACTGATGTCCGCGAGTCCAAGCTTGGTCGCATCAGCACAGCGCAAATAGGGCTGTTTAGGGGCATCTGCATTGATTCTGTCTGCAATCCACGGCGGCACCTTCTCCATTCCCGCATAGAGGTCCTTCGCGCCTCGCAATGTTCCATTCCAGCCTTCGACACCCCACAGCTCGTTCTCGATGCGCTTGGCCTCACGAATCATCGTCGCAGTGGTGACGCGTTGCGCTTTGTACTCTGCCTCAATCACCAACACTTGCCGCGCAAAGTCCCAGTACCCAAACAAAAGGCCGAAGCCGTCATCAAACCCCGTGTCGAGCGCCGAGTAACCGTCGAAGTATTGCGGTCTCTCTCGCTCAACCGTGCACCGCTTGGCGATGTCTTCCGTCCACGCTGGGAGCGCCACTCTGGACACCTCGGTGACGATTTCCCCCATGTATTCGCGCCGCCAGACCGTCGAAGCTCGCGCTTCCTCGCGAGTCATCCCCTGGTTCTCCGCGAACGCATCGAGCACAACGAGGATGTCTTCCTCACTCAGTCTCGGATTGTCGTAGATGGTGCCTTCCTGCGCTCTTCCCTTTGCTTTTGCCGCCAAGAATCGACTCACGAATGGATGCTTTTTACTGAGCGGAGGCGTCGACAAATAGAGCGCCTTCCCCCCAACACTGCGCGTAGTAATGAGCTGAGGTAAAAGCGCTGATTCGACCTCCTTCAGCTTCTGGTAAAATGCTGCCTCATCAAGCGCGATGCGGTGACAAAATGGCCCGCGCAACTTGTCGAAAGAAAGTGCGTCCGTGCCTGCCCACTTCAGAATGCTCCCATTGCGAAAGATGACGGTATTATCCTTCACCTGAGGCCTAAGACTTGGGGTCATCGGTTTGAGTATTTGCTCAAAGGTCGGAACCAAAATCTCAGCCGCGCTGTCTTTGGTTTTCGCGCAGTACTTTCCAATCCAATGCGCATTGGTGGCCATGGTCTCAAACACCTCTGACACAGCTGCAAACGTCTTGCCCCGCTGTCGTCCAATCTTCCAGACGTGGTCACCCGGAATCGTGCGAAAATCATGGACCCACTTCTTTTGTTGGTCATCGAGAAAGTCGGTGAAGTAGCCTTTATCGGCGAGTTCGCGCATTGCAGCGTTCGCTACTTCGACTGGTATCTTACTCACTTTGCCTTCGAGTTAATCGCTTCCCTTGCGAGCGCAACAAGCTCTTCGCGGCTCAACCCTGATAGAGGCGATTCGATGAGTGGCGCCCCATCCTTGCCCGTGATTTCAGTCGATTGCTTGGCTGTTCCCCAGGCTCTATCAAAGACGAGCTTTGCGGCCTGTAGCTGCATGTTTGGATCGTGCTCTTCACCGTTCTCTATATCCGGGTTGAGAATCGCTACAACCCTTGCGAGCGCTAACGGGCTGTAACTTCGACATGCCTCTTCAAATTCCCGCTGTTCGGGAGTTTTCTTTGGTCCCCCAGAAGGATTCCCGGACTGGCCAGGCTTAAAACTTCCGGAATGTCTGCCTTTTGGTCCTCTTTTTGCCATAAAATACTGTCAAATACTGACACCTGTATTTCCACTATATCGCGTCAACGCCGAAGCTTCAATTTCTATGCGCTTGCCTCTGGGATGTGCTCTCCGCTCAGGGACTTTCGCTTTTCGTAGAATATAATCGCCTTCTCCGCGTAATCCAAGAACGCTTTTGTGGCCTGGTACACTTCTGAGTACGCCTGCAACTCGTCGATGTCGTTTAGGTACTCTTCCGTTGTGTTGACGCGAAGCTTTTCTTTCATTGCGTCTACCATGCCACGGTCCTGAGACTTTCGTTTCTCATTCATGTTTTTCCTCGTCATTCTCTGGAATCCACGCCTTCGCATCAAGAAGCCAGCCAGCCGGCACCTCAATCATCCCCGGTACGCGCTCTCCAGGCTTAATTTCTGCTGAGATGCCAAATATATTTCCACGTTTGCGTTCTTCCATTCTCTTCCACTCATCCGCATGCGCCGCAACAGCATCTGCCAATTCATCAAACGTCATACCCCATCGCTCGTTTCGCTTCATCCGCTCATACTCTTTGACAAAGAGTGTTGCCGCCATACTCTTGAGCTGTGCCGTCTGCTCTTCTTTCGGCTGTGCCAGAAACTGCCTCTGAATCAAGCTTACGGTTTTGTCCACGGAAGCACCTCGATTTCAATCCTTGGGTTATCCTTGTCTATCGCTCTTTCAATTCGAAGCGCCATCACCTGCGAATCATCAATCCACGCAATCCCATTGAGTGCGTCCTCCACAATCTTAATTCGGTTTGAGAGGTCGCCTCGTCGGTTCGGAAAGTAGGCGACTGCGCTCCATTGGAGTGGCCCCTCCTGTGGCTGTATTCGCTTTGTAATGAGTTTGACGTGCGCTTTGAAGCTCTTTGCCTCCTGACTTACGACGGTGACGCCGCGGTAGTTGCGCCAGTATCGATTAGCGCTTGGAGGAAATGGGAGGGTGAGCTTCATTTGCCTTCGAGTCTATCAATAATTTTCGACGGCCTCGGCATCAATTTGTCGATATGCTCCGAGTAGGCCCGTTTCAGCAACCCGAAAAGCTTGCTGTAGCCATGCTTTGCTATATATCGCTTGTCTGCCCTTTTCCATTCACGCCTCTGTTTTGCAGAAGTAGGCCGACCTCTAACCTTCCGTGGCAACTTCATTTGAACCGCTCCTCTTTCTCAAGTTTTTCAGCAAGCCACATTGTCACCGCAATGGCGCCCACAATGAGAGCCGCACCTCCAAAAACACCAACAACGACGCCTGCAAGAAAGTCATTACTCATTATTCACTTCCGTAATTTAATCCCAAAAGCCTTCTCTGCTTTCTTGAGATTTTCCTCTTCATCACCATAGCAGTAGTCGATAATTTCACTTCTCATTAATTCCTCCTCGCGAGGCAACACCCACGCCATCACCTTGTCGTCGCCACCTGTATAGAGTATAGAACTCGCCCAAGCGACACCATCGACAAACGACTGCGCTACTCTCTCTGATTCAAATGGCACGGTCGTGGTCAGAAACTCAAACTTGCCGTGATGATATGTCGCCACTTTAAATTCGTTCATTTTACCCTCACACTTCTACCCGCCTTAAGTGCTTTATATATGATGTTGTTCCCAACAAACCAATCCAACGGAACGCCCACATATCCAGGGTGCTCGGAATCAATATCTATCGTCTTGATATTATTGACGTCGAAGTATTCGGCTTCAGCGAAAACCACCTCGCGCTTTTTCTTCGGTCTGTAGTTTTTAAAAAAGTATTCTGCCTCCTGTTTCGCAAAAGCTAATGCATCGCGCTCATTTTTTGGCGAGCAACTCGAATCTTCCGTAAGATACCGAATATATATTTTCTGTACCATCTCATCTTTGGTCATTTTTTCTCCAAGAAAACACTTTGTGGAATATTTCTAAGCTCTGACAACTTGTCCGCATCATCCGGGTAGATAAAGAACTCCACGCCTTGAGCTATTGCCTTTTTGCACGCGGTGCTTCTCAGAAAACAAAGAGCGGCTTCCTTGTCTCGCCACTCGATGGGGAAAATTGCGAATTTCTTTTGGTATAACGCTATGACAGTTCTCGGCATATACATTGCCCGCTCCTACTCTTTTTCGATTTCAGAACCGCTCATTTGCCCACTCCTCGAACTTGTCTGAATACGGAAACCTGAACGCATTTGGCCACAATCTCGCATTGACAGTTGTCCCTCTCGTGTCGAGTACTCTCGCCTCGATAAGCCCGTAAATGATTTCGCGAACGCGCTCGAAATCTTGACCAGACTTCCAAGCAATCTCCTTCGCTCGAAGATATTGTCGACCGCGCTTTCGATACGGAATGGAGTCGAGCACTTTCAGAACGGCGATTGCGCGCTCCTTTTCGTGGTTCATATGCCAATCCTTCGCCTGATTTCTTTCCATGCTTTCAGTCTAAGGCTCTGCCACTTCGTGCATGCGACGATGAGCGTTAACCAGTCCCATCTTTCAATTCCTGGATCGCCGTACACCATCTCAACCACCCATCATTCCGTCGATGCGTTGATTAAATCTCGCCATCGCACAATATTCCTCCTGCCATCGCTTGAATAATTCGATGGACGTCCCAAACGCCTTGCTAAAAAACTCCGCCTTTTCTGGATTCGTTACGCATCGCTCGCAATACCAAAATCCATAGGCCTCTTTAAACTTCGGATGATGTCCTCCGCAACCGAGGCATGTGCACTGCGGATTCATGCTTTCTTCGTTGGTCATGCAGACTGGTCCTTTCGCAGCTCAGCAATCACTCCCGCTATTTCCTTTTGAAGTCTGCATAGGCCGCACTGACAATTATTGTCACCGTAGATATGCCAACCATGCTCTGATTCTTTATCGATTTCTTCGTTTGTTGGCAGTTGGTTGTTCATTTTCCTCCTTCATATTTTCAATGTCGTTTACCTTGCGAAGCGCATTGCCAGCATCTGAAAACAATTGGTGATTACGCGCCAGGCTTAGGCCTTTGATTCCGCACGCAAGTTCGTATGCAATTTTTTTCATTCGCTTAGCGGATTTTGTTGGATCCTGTTCGACACATCGACATCCGCCATTGGTCGCCATTCCGCCAGCGTAGCCGTAAAAGCAATTGCTGTCGGTGCATCCTATTTCGTCGCCGAATATCGACCTTGCAACCCTGCGAATCAGTTTTGATTGTTCACTCATTTGCCTCCCCACAGCCACAACTCAACGTCGGATTTTCTTTTAGCGACCGCCGCTTCTATGGCTTTCGAATCATCTGCTGAGCCATCGAATATAAGTGTTCTTATATCGAATATTATCTCCCTTAGCATGAGTGGTTGTTTGTGTAACAACAGAAAGTCTTCTGCGATGCTGATTTGCGTACCTTCTAGGCCTACCCAAAGAGCATTTGCCCATGTGTCTTTTGAAACAACCGCTGATAGTTTTGACTCTTTCGTCGAACATTGTTCAATTGTTCCGACGCCATAGCGGATAGTTGTTGCCATCCACTCTGGGAAACGACTGATGGCCGCCATGGCAGACTTTTTTAATTCGGCGAGGCGCTCTCGCTCTTCTTCGTAGCTGTTGAGATTCATTTTGCGCCTCGCATGCTTGCGTCGGAAAGTTCAATCCAGGTGCCCCCATCAAGTATTCTATCCGCCACACGCTGGCCATAGCGTTCGGCAAATTCCTTTAGCGGAAGGTTGGTTGTGATGACGGTTTTTGAGAGGTGGCGGTAACGAAAATCAACTACCGCTGCGATGACTGAAACAATTGGCGCTGAGATTGTTTCGGCGCCGAGATCGTCAAGCAAAAGCAGGCTGCCGAAGGAAAGTCGGTCGACAAATTGCCCCGCCTCGTGACCAAAAACAGGCTCGAATGGGAGCCTCGTCGCGTTGAGAAATCTTGGCCTCGCTTGCTCGTTTGCGATGGTTGCGAAGGCGAGGTGCGCCATTGCGACGGTCTTGCCAGCGCCGACGCCGCCAGCGAGCACCAGCGCCCACGAATTTGACTTTGTCCATGCCTCGAGTTGCCGGATGGCCTCGGTGTCTTTTGGTGCCCTGGCGAGTTCGATAAAGCGATCGCCGATGAACTCCGAAACCCAGCTTGTCGCATGGTGCAAATTGCTTTTGATGCGCTCGCTGTGAAACCGCTGTCGAGTAAGGTTTTCGCGGTGCGCGAGAAGCTCCGCTGAAAGCCCACGTGAAGGGCCGTCGATGAGTGTGTTTTCCTCCGCGGTGAAGTCACGAAGTTGCTCTAAGTCGATTTTAAGCGCCATGGCAAATCCTTTCCGGTAAGTACCCGAGTTTCCTTAAAAACGCCCACCTCGGTGACCCTCTGGGCGTTGGTTTTTTGCGTCGGAGGTCCCGAGCCGACGAACATCGCGAAATTTTGCTGCAGCTGCGCTAGCGTGCCTACGGCCGGAAATCCAGCATGGGCCAGCGCCTTGCGCCAAGCGTCAAGGATTTGCTCAGGCGGAGCCATCGCCCGAAGCTCTTTCACGACTTTGGCGTCTCGGCCTCCAAATGGGTAATCTGCACCTCGGATTTCGAGAAAAACGGCTCGAAGGTCATCGATAATTTGCGCATGTTCCGACTTCGGTTTTGGTTGTTCAGGCTCCGGTTTCGAAGAAACTGGTTCAGGGATCTGATCTTGATCTTGATCTTGATCTTGATCTTGATCTTGATGCACGACGATCGCCTTGCGTCGGCTGGCGGTCGCTTTGCGGTCGCTTTGCGGTCGCTTGCGATCGCTGTGCGATCGCTTAGCGTTCGCTGAATTCTGCTCTGCGACCGCTCTGCGTCTGGTCTCCGATGGGAATACGACCGCTTCGTTTCGAACAACGACCGCTCCATATCCGATCAGAATCTCGATGCATTCCTTGGAAGATATGGATTCAGCCAACAATCTTGGGATATTATCCGTCTTTGTTGTTACAACGGCCTCTAACAGCTCCTGAATTGCGCCCTTCGCCTCTCTTACAGACCACCCACACACCCTCGCAATAGTGGTTGCTGCATTCGTGAGTTCGAACGGTACCGAAATATTAATCACGATTACCCTCCTTCACGAGAGAGACAAGCGATTGCCCGTTATATGGATCAGCGTCAACATAGGCACAGATACCGTTAGCTTCCGCAATCCACGCAAGAGCTACGCTTACCGCACAAGACACAACACAATGATGAGTCCTTCCATCAGCTTCAAGCTCATATAGAAAATCAAGCAACTCACCCTTCATTTTTAAGGTCAAAGAACTTAAGACAGATAACGGTATCGTGATGTTTTTCATCTCTTCCCTTTCGGATATTGAAAATTCCTCGCCTCTACCAATTCCGCCCTCAAGCGCTCGTTATCTTTCGCGAGAGCGTCGATGACCTTCTGCAGCTCGTCGACCCTATCCTGGAGAAACTGCTTTGACTTTACCACCTCAGGAAGACGCACCGTTGGCGCATAGATGCACCTCTTTTCCCCGGTCTCCTCGTCGAGCACGGTCGATGGACTCACGACGAGATTTTTCCTCAGTAGGTGTTGCAGTTGGTTTCGGACAGTCAATTCACCGAGTAAGCATATGTCGGCGTATTCCTGTGCAGTCTTTCCTGGGTGGGTTCGAATAGCTGTGAGCAGATTCGTTTGACAGTGGGCTGTAGATTTTGTATTCAACGAGTACCTCCTTCTCTGTTAGCGCATTGAAATGGTACCCCTGAGGAAGAAATTCTTCAGGGGTTTTTTTCGCCTTTTGCGTCGAATAGTCGATCATTCCCAGCCGGTCAATAATTCGCTCGCTTGACGCGTTGCATTTTCCGCGGTATTACTTGGGCCGCGCTAACGGAGGCAGAGTGAACCAACAACTACAAGAATTGATTTTATCGCTACGCGAAGACTTGTCATGGCATCGCGAGCAATTCCTACCCTACTATAACGAGGCCGATATTTATATTGAAAGGCTCGATGATTATTTTCGAGAGATTCGACGCGAACTCGAACGCCTCGCAGAAGCGCATTACAGGGCCACAGGGCCATCAAAGCGCGAGCGCGACGCTGACATCGTCGGCGAGGAACGTTTTGAACAACAAAGAGATGAGCAGTTCGAGGTGCAAGATGCCCCCAAATAGAAGTCCCTCAAAAATAGGCGGAAGCGACGTCGCTGCAATCCTCGACGTATCGAAGCCAGGCTGGCAGACAAAAATACAGCTCTATGAGCGCATCCTCCGCGGCACCTGGGCCGACGAGACAAGCGACCTCATGCGGCTCGGGCAAGATATGGAAGAAGGAATTCGCAAATCGTATAGGAGGATTAGGGCCAACGAACTAAAGGATTTTTCAAAGGACAACGATGCTCCATTGAAGTTAGTGCGCCCTAAAAAACAATGGGCCGATGCATCCCCGGATGATTTTTTTGTAAGCTATGACGACGGCGCTTTGAATTTTGGCGCTGAATATAAATGCGTCACGCGACCAACGAATGGGGAATGGGGCGAAGAAGGCACTGACCAGGTGCCGATGGCGTACCTTGCGCAATGCGCATTTTACGCTTGGTATTTTAATGTTTCGCGCTGGGACCTCGCCGCCCTGTTGCCGTACCGCGGTGTGGTGATTTACCGCTACGACAGAAGTGAAGAGCTTGAAGAACGCATCATCAGTGAGTGTGAGAAATTCTGGAATGAACACGTTGTCCCCAAGGTGCCACCACCTCCTGATGGGAGCGACGCCTTCAACGACTTTTTGGCGACGCGATACACCCCAACAGCCGAGAAGCTACCAGCGACGCCCGAGGTGAATCAAATAGCGCGCGCATATTTCGCTGCCGAAAAAGAATTGGCCGAGGTCGAGAAGCGGGTAGCAACGCTTAAGCAATCCTTAATAGTTGCGAGCGACGGCAATGGATTTGATGGCGATGGTTGGCAAATGACGTGCCGAAAGCAGCAGCGAAAATCCACGAAGTGGAAGGAGGTTTCGGACGCGCTCGGCAAAAATGTCAGACCTGAGTTGTATACAGAATCGGTCGTCAAATTCACAACGGTTTCTGATTCGTTGGTTGTGACGCTCAAAGAAAAGGAAGGCGCATGAGTTCAGATATTCAGTTGTTTAGTGATGAATGGGCGAACGCGGTCAATGAGATGTTTTTTCCCGACCTCCCGAAAAAAGAGGCGGCCGTGTTCAAAGAGTTGTGTCGGCAACGAAAGCTAAACCCGTACACAAAGCAGGTTTATTTTGTCCCGTACAAAGACAAGCGGACAGGTGTTGTAACCTATTCGATGATCGTCTCGATTGACGGGTTTCGCTCGCTTGCGGCGCGAACCGGTCTCTATGGCGGACAGGATGAGCCGAGTTTTACATACGACAAGAACGGGAATGTGCACAGTTGCAAGGTGGCGGTATATCGCAAGGATTTTGATCGTCCAACGGTCGCGGTCGCCCATTATTCTGAATATGTCCAAATGACGGAGGACTACGAGACAAAGACGAGAGTCCCGAACAAGAATTGGAGAAAGCCACATATTATGCTCGCGAAGTGCGCCGAGGCTCTAGCGCTTCGAAAAGCATTTCCCGACCAGCTTGGAGGGCTCCATGAAGAGGCTGAGCTTGGGGTCGTTGTCGACGGAGAGGTGGCGCAAACACCTGTTGACGACGCTCCGAAACAGGCGCCAAAGTCGCGAACGGACGCGCTCATTAAGAAACTCGCGCCAAAGCCTTCGCCAGCAAAGATAGTCGAGCCGAAGGATTCAGCGCGAGCGATGGTTGATTTAATTAAGAGCGCAACTGACATGGATGTCGAACTTGACCAACATCCAAGTCTGGGTTTGAGAAACAATAAGCTTCCCTTAAGAGATGAGCCACCGCCTCCGACAGACGACGACGCCCCTCCACCTGAAGATGTACCATCCATTCAATCGTACGCTGAAAAGGTTATGGCGTCTCTCGGTGGAAAGGTCGAATCATCTCGAACCGACGGTGATTACATAATTTCGTTCGGGCAGAACAAAGGGAAGAAACTCTCTGAGGTGGATGACGGGTGGGTGAAATGGTGGTCGAAGAATTCAAAGAGTGCGGAAGAGCGCGCGATTGCGAATGCTGAATTGCAGAGGAGAGGTGGGCAATGAGCGGAAGGGCCACAATAGAGCATCCGCCCGATATCGTTACTTACTTGCGGTATGCTTCCACTTCCGACAAGTATCGCGTTCATCAATTCAAATCGGAGGACGGATTCCATGCTTTTAAGGAGTGTGCCAGATACTGCTCTAGATATGACGATGATATCCATATCTTCTGGAGAGGGGAGGATGGGCGCCTTGAGGGTGATGGGTACCGAGTCAGTAGGGTGGTTATAGAGAAAGTTAGGGAGCTTCTCGGTATGCCTCCGCCCGATGAGGATATGTGGGCCCTCTTTCAGCTTACGCTAAAAGGAGATGTGTTTGAGATTGGAGAAAGAACTTCCTTTGAATCGACGGGGCCGTGGGGCGCTGTAAACAAGTACTACGACATCTTTGAAAACCTTGAGCATTACAAAATTCCGTTGGACGATCCGCGATGCGTCGGCCTCCAACTCCACGGTCGCCCGCCGGTAGTCGTGTTCGAAAATCGGCCAAGCTTCGACAAAGCAGGCTACATGGCAGTGTTTCAATTCAGATTTAAGGCGGAACAATGACACCAGAACAAAAAGAAGAATTCAAGCAAGCGGCCGGTGCTGAGGTCCTAGAGTTTTTAGAGAAGGCGATGTCCGAAGATAGGATTGACGCATACGTAAATGATTTTGGCGTTAAGGGCCTGGCAATACTGACGGTAAAAGACCTCGTCCATGCGATGTTCGACGTCACGCAAATTCAGAAATCAGCCAGCGCTTTTGAAGAGCTGCTTAACGGATTTCAATCCATTCTGAAGAAAAAGCAAAAGGAGAAGGTGGAGGAAGCGCATTGAAGCGGTACTGTTTTGACGAAAAACCGGTTGTCGTAAGCAATCGACTTCGACGAATGGCCTACGATTCTCGTGGAATCAATGTGAAGGACAATGTCATTTTTGTGTCGTTTGACGTCACCGCGGAAACCGAGCCTGAAGCTGAAATCATTGCTGAAAACTTTCTGGATTTTGCAGCGAACAAGGTGCCGTTTGCAATCATTGAAACAGATATGCATGAAAGGTCTCGCCATGCATTTCTTGTCGACATCGACTTCGGCGCTTTGGATGCAGTTCACAAATTAGTCAAATTTCGAGAATACGTAAAGGCACCAAAGGACTCGAAACCAATTGGAAGATTCCCCACAAAAGAGTTTGCGACTTTGTTTATACAGAACATACTTGACTCAGAGATTGCGCCGCGACGTCTGACAAAAGAACAGCGGGACGCTTTGTTGTTTCTTGTTACAACCTCAGGCGCTGCAATTTTACTTATATGGATGATACTTTCTCGAGGGTTTCGAGGATGATTCGTCAACGCCAAGAGTCTGACCATCCGAGCGAATTTATACGCGCCCTGGACAAACTTACTGTTGGAGTGGCGCGCAATCTGGCAGTGATGAACGAAGAGCGTCTGACCGCTCAATTACTCGCCTTTGTGATCAAGGACAAGATTGTGCCGCCATCGACAACAAAGGAGGACCTTATTAATCTATGTCACGCGGGATGGTTCAAGCGGCTAATTGCAGAACGATACGTGCGCACGCAGATTGCTGGGGAAATGGTTCAAAATATTGAGCGTAATCCTCGTTTCGGAAACCACGATTCAGACGACTGGGCGAGTCCATGAACACATTGAATATGTCAGAGGCCGAGCTTGACGAGTATCGCGAACGTGTCGCTATTCTTGAATTTGAAGCTGGGTATTCACGCGCGGAAGCTGAAGCAATCGTCAAAAGCTGGGTTTTACGCGCCCGAGCGCTTAAAAAAAGCAACAGCGCACCAAAAACTGCCCCCTCTGTAGAGCGGTCTGACGGAAAATAACTGCAATAAAACCAACACGTTACTGATTGTTTTGAGGTCATGTTGACAATGGCGGTATTGTTGTGGTATTGTTTAGGCAGGCGCTAACAAGGGGAGAAGAAATGAAAAATCTATACACTGCAGAGATCCTTAAAAACGCAATCATCACTCGCAAGCATCTAGTTCCGTGTGAGAGTGAGTCGGTGGCGGCGGCGAAACGCACAGCGACTCGCAGGCAACAATTTTGGGGCACTGAGCTGATCGTCGTACGGGTATGGGACAATGACGGCGGCTTTGATGTTGTCGCAAGCAAAGTCGGTGGCAAATGGAGTGATGCAATATGACCATCTACATCCTCACAATACCGCATCAGCGGCGACCAAATCTCACAGCATTTGACGACTTGGCGTCTGCTTACGCGGCGTATGATGTCGACAATATAGCCGATCTGCATCGCGCAGTTCGGCACGACATGAGTTCTTCAGATATTTTTCGAAACGTTGACCAGCTCAAGGAGGCGTTGGCATTACTTAATCCCAGGTCGCATCAGTATTCAGCTGTTGTAGTGCTATTCGAGAGAGCAATCGCGGGGGCTGCATGATCTACATTCTTGTCGTAAAACCAGATCAAACCGTTCTGTCGGTGTACGAATCTATACGGCACGCCCTTGAACTGCATTCCGCGAAAAATATTGAGGATCTCTTTATGCTCTACGACGGCGCACACTGTGAGCTTTTGACGGACGAAGACCTGGACCGTGCTCATCTTGGGATTTCGCATCAGTACTCTAAAATCAATCGCGCGGTGACTTGTGATTAAATACACTCTCTATATGCTCAATATCCGACTCACAAAAGAGCAGTTGGAATGGCTACGCAAGCGTTCTGACGCACAGGGAAAGTCGCAGTCTCAGATAGTAAGAGAGATTATTTTTGCAGCCATGGGAAAGTGACCGTCTTTCCGGCCTGTCATCTACTTTCGCGCCAACGGTGTAGAACCGTCAAATAGAGGAAAGGATATCTCTGGCACTTCCCCTGGTTATTTGCCACCAGAGGCATATGCAGTCTGAATTATACGCTCGGCTTCGGTCCTTCGATTTTGGCGACTGGCTGCCCTGGCAGTTGATTCTGCCGAATGCCTGGAGATGCGATGCCGATGACCGTTCCAATGCCGACAATCAAGTGTGCAATCGTGTAGACGACGGCTGGCAGTCCAGCAATCTGCGAAAGCACAGCGGCAATTGCGACGATTCCAGCGGCCCATGCGGCAATTCGTGGGGCAAGTATTGGGGTTCCGGTTGACGATGGGACGGGATTCAGGGTGTTGGTTTCTGGTGTGGCCATGGTGACTATTGCTCCTGATTTGGTTACGATTCGCCCCGGCATCTCTTCAAAACGCTTCGCCGGCACCGGGTGCGCTGGCGGAGTGGGGATTAAATTTTCGTCGGTCACCACAAGCTCGGGGCCCGTGACAAGTTCGAGATAGGGGTCGATATTGCAGACACCCAAAAAGTCCTTTCGGTATTTCACCTTTGACTCAAGTTTAACTCGGCATCTTGGGCTGGCCTGGGCT
>CALMES010000107.1 GCA_937863435.1 uncultured Candidatus Peregrinibacteria bacterium | reverse complement strand
CCTTTCAACAGTTAACCAATAGGCCCGGACATGCCGGACCTATTCCGTTAGCTGTCAATAATCGAACGTGATGAACATGACTGTGCACATGCGGAACGGACGGAATTCATACATGTCGCCATTCCATCCGCCCTTGCCGCGCACGCCGGAAAGGCCCATTGCCTTCTTTGCGCGCCGGACAATCTGATTATCATTCAGTCCGGTTGCGCTGAATGACTCCCGGTTGACCCAGCAATAATTCGCTTCGCCTCCGAACGTGTCCGTGTATTCGACATTCACTTTCATGTCAGTCTCCTTTCAAACGTTAACCAAGCTTGCACCTCTGACGTGCAAGCCGACGTTAACATTTAAACGATTTTTGGCATTGAATCGTGAACCGTCTCAATCTTTCGGGGTCAATGTTTCATGTGAAACACTCTTGAGTCCCGGAGAAGCTGGCCAAGTCTTGCGTGTTTCGAGACTGTGCGCTTCTCGCCTCTTGCATCGGCGTCATCTTATGCGCGCCGTGAGGCTGAACCACCACCTACGCCGCTTCGGGGTATCTCCCGATTAAGCTAACCGTCGGATAAAGAGCACCGAACGATTCTCGCACTATGCGAGGGGGCTTTGCGCCTACATGATACTGTGCGCGCCGCGTGGCCTATTCGCGCAAGAGAGGGAGGGAAGCCCTCTGGTCTGTTTCAGTCTCTCCGTTTGTCCTCCGTGTTCGTTTCGATGATTTAAATTCGCATGGCTCGAAAAATGTTTCAAGCTAATTCCAAATTATTTTTTGTGCCAATGAAATCAATGCTTTGGACTGGCGGGGTTTGGGATTTTTAGCTGGTCGGGTTCGGGATTCGGGGTTTAAACTGACAGAAACAATCCAATAAGATCAATGACTTGCGAGCGCGATTCGTTTTGAGCGCTGTTCAGAATTGCGGGATTTGGGAAAAGATTGATAAAATCGGGATAGGGCAAGGCAGACCCAAGATTTTTGAAACCCCGCAAGGCCAAGCGCCGCTTGAGCGGGATACCGAGGAATACACAAGATGACTGACGACACTGGCACTAATGACGAAACGGGAACCGTGGTGGAGTTCAAGAGCCGCCATGTGGGGAAAGCACCATCCGGGCTCACGCTAAAGCAAGAAGCATTTGTCATGGCACTGGCCGATGGGGCGACAAACAGCGAAGCCTATCGGAAAGCATATGACGCAAGCGGCATGGCAATGACAACCGTTCACAGCAAGGCGTGTACGCTGGCCGCTGATCCGCGAATCAAGGGAAGGCTGGGAGAAGTGCTGGCGGAGAGAAGGGCGAAGAAACAGCATGTAAGCGCTCAAACAGAGGAACGCTTGACAGAGCGTGTTTGGCGCAATGTGTGGAGACTGGCTGAGAATGCCGAAAGCCAGACAGTACAGGCAACGGCCATTGCTCTCGCCGCCAAGATGGCGGGAATGGTCACTGAGAAACAAGAGATCAAGCAGATTCAAGGCGATACCGCCACGCTAGAGGCAGAGCTAAAGGCAAGGCTTGCGAAGCATCTCAAGGCGGGATGAGAAAAGCCTAATGATTTCAATGGGCTTCGGTAATTGTCAATTAGCGAAGTGGAGTAGCGTTTAAATGCAGCGCCGGGAATCGTGACAGGCCCCCGGCGGCATCCGGTGAGGGGCCGTGGCTGTGCGAACCCGCCCGCGCTTTTCCATACAATTCCACACAAGCATTTCCGATAAAATTCTGGTCCCCCGTCACCACCCGGCGGGGCCAATTTATTTCCACCCACGGGCATGTTTTAAACGGCCACCCATTTCTGCGGTAATTTTTGGGTTTTACCCCGCCGCGGCTGGGGACGGCTGACGTAACGTAGGGTCAGAGATAGCCCCGTAAGTTTGACGCCGCGGTTTCCGGCGGCGCACCGGCCCATAAGGTAGAACACTCTGCGCGAGGCAGGGAGGCTCGGGGCTGCCGGACCCCGACAGACGAAACTGTGGTCTGTAGTTTAGGCGCTTCTATCCCGCTCCATTATCTTCCAGTACCTTCCAGTACCGTTCATTATCCGCATTTGCGTATATTCCACGTTTATACGGGATCGCGTATTGACGCTTGCGGGGTTTCGATATTATGTTGTCCTCGTGGAGTTGGCCCGTAATACAGGGGTAGAGGGGGTTACTACCGGGGTTCTGGGGTTTCCGTGTGCGCTGCGAGGTAAGCCGTCGGCGCTGATGTGGGCGAGGTAAGGTACCACCGCATTACCCACGAAATCTTGGTCCGGCACACTGTCTCTGCGAACTCGCGGAACGGAGAGCCTGTTCCCTGTGACTGAAGGGCTCGTAGCCAACTCCACAAATAATTCTTTCTCACCCTCTTTACATTGGCACAAAATCTGATATCACTCAAGCGCCGTTAGGGCTTGCGGGGTTGCAAGCTTGACGTAGGGTAAAGAACACCGCTTTGCGGTTTTGAAGGAGGACGTGATGGAAGACGATGAGATTTTTGAAGAGGGAGACCCTGAGTTCCCCGATTTTTCTTATGCTGGAATCAATCTCGTCCGGACGTGTTACGCCTGTCCGGAGCAGTACTACGCCTTTGATGATGCCGGGAAGATGGTCGGGTATTTCCGGCTTCGCCACGGTCATTTCAGCGTGGATTATCCCGACTGCGGCGGAAAGACTGTGTATGAGGCCGAACCGCGCGGCGATGGCATGTTTGAACTCGATGAGCGCGAAGGATTTCTCATCGCGGGTATTGAGGCGTTGAAGAAAGAGATGGGGGAGGAGGCGATGCCAGCGATGGGTGATTTTGAGTATCGGGAACAAGATGCTGAGTTCCCCGCGGAAGAGATGTACTGCGTAGTGTTCTTCCCGCGGGTTTCCGGAATGCCGACGGCGGTTTCCCCGTACATGTTGCAATCGACTGCGGCGTCCACCCCCGAGAAGGCCAAGATGCTCTTCGTGGGCGGTCTTGGTGGCGACGCGGGTTGGGACGAATACGCCGAGGCGGGCTGGAAAGTCCGGAAGGTTCGCGTCATTGATCTTGGCGATGCATAAGGAGGACTAAATGGCCGGTGGTACGAGCAAGGCGAATCAGCGTCAGGGCCGCACGCGGAAGCGGCAGTACGACAATTACCGCAACGAGAATCGGCTGGCGAAGAACAAGTGTCGAGCACTCCTCCGGGTGCTCTCCCGGAACCCCAACGACAAGAATGCGAAGACCGCGCTCATTGCGTGGGGGAAGCAGCTTGGGAAGGATTACACCAACGCGGCTTGAGAAATCGCGTAGCGATGTATCCCTTGACTCTGCGGTGATGTGGGGTTACACTCCTCCCGTTGACGTTTCTCGTTAACCCTCCCCCCTTGACCCGGCTTCGCGCCGGGTCTTTTTTTTGTCCCATCCCCAAAAATCTCTTGACTTGGCACCCGAACGCGGTAATGTTTCCTCATTGGGAGGTGCCGATGCTAACACTCGTGATCGACGGGGTTCCAAAAACCTTCATGGTGCTGTGCGATAAGTGTAACAGGGAGGCGGAGCTACAGATCATGCTGCTCCATGATGTCGTGGAGTTCACCGCGATTTGTCACGGTCGGATGGAGGCGCGTTTGTCACGGACCATTGATCTCGCCGATGCTCATGGCCCCCATTTCATGGGGGTGGCGTTTGATCAAGATTAAGCGCAAGCCCTTCGATCTCCGTCTTCGCCTTTACACCGCCCAGAATGGGAGGTGCCATTGGTGTGATGTGGAATGCGTGCTGATGAGCCCGCTTCCATTTCAAACCCCGCCTCCGGACATGGCAACGACAGATCACTTGTTCCCGCGGGGGGATTATCGACGGCATGAGCGCAGCTTCTATCCGAAGCACGTTATGGCTTGTTATGAATGCAATCATCGGCGGGGCTCGGTGCCGGTGATGGAATGGGCGAAGATAATTGAAACCCCGAACCACCGCGGAGCGGGAGAATAGAGATGTTCAAACCGGGTGATTTAGCGGAATGCGTGATAGAGAAATTCGGAGACAACGAGGATTGTCCCAAGGCCGGGCTGTGCTACGCAGTTGTGGACGTGGTTGATTCACAATTTGAGTTTGGCAAGTACAACAAGGTTCTCATTTTGAGCGGGGTAAGGAAGCCCCAATTTGATGTTGGCTGGTGGCCTGACCGCTTCCGTCTCTTCGAGGAAGTCCATGGCAGCGATTAACTCAGCGTCATGGACGGGGGATGGGTGGGCTTATGAGAACCCTCGCGATCAGAAGGTGGTGGAGGAATTAATCAAGGGGTGGGTTGAGAGACAGATCGCGATGAAGGACGCCGAATTGGAAAAGAAAATGACACCCGGATCGCTTGTCGAGTGCGTCTCGGATGGCGGGTCGAAGAAGCTGAAGGTCAATCACTGTTATCATGTGACTGGCACATATTGGCAGAACGGGCGGTTCTACATCGTCCTTCATGGCACCCCGTCTTCGTCGCCGAAGCTGGGGTATCTTGCGGATCGATTTAAACTGTGGGAGGAGGTCCATGGAGTTTAAGGTCGGGGACTTGGTGGAGTGCGTTGAAGGCGGGGGAGGTGTCATCGGCGAGCGCGTCGAGACGGGGAAGTGTTACGTGATTCGGGAGTATTATGACGAAAGACCGCCCATGGTTCGCGTTTCTCCCGCTCCAAAGGGAGACAACTGGTTTTGGGCGGGCCGTTTCCGTCTGTTTGACGAGGTCCACAAGGATTAATCGGGGGTGGGCTAATGGTAGGCACCCGGTCTTTGAATCCGGAGCCACGCGTGCTTCGCGTGCGCGTGTAGAGGTTCGAGTCCTCTCCCCCGAGCCATTTTGCAAACACGGCGTTTCGGGTTCATGGTGGTCTTATCAATTGGAGAACCCCCATGCACCCCATCGATCAGATCATCTCGGTTATCGAAGACGGTGATTTCGCCGATCTCATTGTCATCGGCGTGTCCGATGATGGTGAGGTTGAGACCCACACCACGCTCGATAAGCTTGATGCGGTCCATCTGCTCAAGGTAGCAACCGCGGAATATGACCGCGATCTCATGGAGGAACTAATTGGAAGGCTTGCTCACCGCACAAATTAAGATCACGCCCTTCACGCAGGAAGAAGATGATTTCCTCATCGAAAATCGCGAGAAATACAGCCTTTCGAAGCTCGCCATCATGCTTGGACGGTCGAAAAACTCGATTGTCGGGCGTTGTCACCGACTCGGGGCGATCCTCACCGACGAAAAACGCGATGAGGTCTATCGCGAAAACGGGAAAAGCCGCAAGAAACAGATCATCGGGGTCAATGGCGAGGTCTTCAAGCCCATCAAAACGACGTTTAAACGTCACGGAAGGGCTGCTCCAATGTTCATGAGGGAGCCGCCGGTTTTAATTCTCGACGGGAAGGGTGTTATTATGGGCTTATTGGAGCCGCACCATTGCAAATGGGTGGTCGGCGATCCCAAAAACATCACATGCTGCGGCAATGATCGGCAGGAAAACTCCCCGTATTGCGCTGCACACCATCAAATCGCATATGCGGGGAAGAAATAATGGCCTCTTGGCGCGAGAAGATTCAGCAAGGCATCGGGAAAGAGCTTCGCCCGACGTATAAACGGCCCACGTTGAGTGGTGCCAAGGAAAAGGGCCTCAGCCTTGAGGCGTTTTCGCAGAAAAACCCGACGGCGGGGCCTCAAAAACGAAACCCCGAGATGGAAAATTACAAGGCCGTCGCGGATGCGAACAAATCTGCCCGACCAAAACCCCGCCCTTCTGATTTGAACGTCGCGGACAACACGAAGCGCCCCGTCGCGATCCCCAAGCCGATCTCCATGGACGTTCCGGCACCCAAAGCGAAGGGAAATACCGGCGTTTCGAAGGCTGATGTCCCCGTTCCGAGGGCAAAGCCGGTGCGATCCGCCCCCGCGAAGAACGCGATGCAGGCTCCGCCGAAGCGTGTCACCGCAAAAGCCGCTGGAATGACGGGCTATGAGCGCTCTCAAGCGCAGAAGAACATGACGAACAAGGGCGTCCGCGTGATGGGTGCCAAGACAAAGCGGCTGACATCGAAGGATTAAGCCGGGGTTCAAAAATTTCTTCGAAAAAAGAGGGCTTCGGCTCTCTTTTTTTGTGTGTGAAAACCCGAAACGGGGTATAGTGACGGGAAATCACAGAGGGAGAATCGCGATGTACTACGATCTTTTTACCGACTGGAAGTCGGTTCAAGACGAGTTTTCAATGGACGAGCCCGAACCGGATGAGGTTCTTGTTGCGGCGTATGAATACGAGGACTATTCCGGAAGTGCCGATGTGTTTTATCGCCGAGGCGATAAGTATTACTCTGTTTCCGCCGGTCATTGTAGCTGCTATGGGCTTGAGGGCCAGTGGGAGCCAACCGAATACACGAAGGATGAGCTTGTTGCCGCCCTTGAGAAGGGGCAGTATTACCATAAATACTGCGATATCAACGATGTTCGGGGTGTTGTTTTGTCAAAACTGAAGGGCGAAGCATGATTGAAGTGCATACGCCACAAGAGTTGAGCGACTGGATTCACACGGCAAAACCGGGGAAGCGATGCGTGTATTACCGCGGCTTGCTGATGATGGATCGCGCATTATCTAATGGCGTCGTGACGCCGGAGCTTGTCACGGCTCGAAAGGCGTGGGGATTGTCAGAAGCAAAGCGAGTTGCGCTCACTCAAGCGCGCGTTGGACCGTTTGATTGCCTTTATATAGCGGAGAAGCTCGTATGATGATGTATGAAGACAAGATTATCCGCGGCACCACGCTGCAAGAGCTTCACGACGCGGTTAACGCCGCCAAGGAAGAGGGCTGGGAGACCGTCAATGCGCTTTATTATGCGTGGGACGGGAAAGAGGCGGGGTTTGAATGGAAGGTCCGGCGGCTTGTCGAAGAGCCGTGGTTCACGGATGGCGAGTGGCGAGATTTGCGGGATGTCGAAGATGGGTATTTTTTTGAAACCCCGAAGCCAAGCGCAGCGGACCCTTTTTCTGGCACTAATCTCATTGTCTATCTTGTCGGGCTCATCGCCGGTGCTGCTCTTCTTGGTGCTGGGACATATGCTGCTGGTCTTTCGCCGATAGCCTCCGGCGTGCTCGGGGCCATATACGGGTTCTGCTGGACATGGTGGTGGATAGGCGATGCATATTGACATTCTGATCTCCGCGGCGATTTATATCTTCTGCGGCTGGCTCACGTCGGTAATAATCGCATTTCAGCATGGCGAGAGCGCCGAAATACACGAAATGATGCTGGGTGCCATTCTGTGGCCGCTCGCGTGGTTTATGTTCAGCGCAGGATTGGTGGGGCTTGCATTGAGGAAGGTGTTTAAATGACACACAGAACTGTGCACTACGAGACATTCCGTCCAGCAATAGTGTGGGTTTCAGATTTCTACGACCACCCATTGGCTGGTATTTGCAGGTGGGAAGGCGAGTTGTGCCGGTTTGAGTGGGATTATGACGACGATTGGGTTCGGATATACTTGCTAACGCGCCTTCAGAAGGTCCGATGGCTGTGGAGGAAGGTGAAGTTCGAGATTTGCGTCGGATATCATTGGACATACAAAGACGGGAAGCGAGAAACAAACTTCCACTACCGCAACCCACAATGGCTGTACCGGCTGTTGTTTAGATTTCATTATCGTAGATGGAGAATGCCAAAATGACTCTCGATGAGATCGCCGAGAAGTGCAAGAGCGGAGTTTGGTACGTCGGTACGGTGTACACGCAGCATTCGATGGGCCGGGACGAGGCTGCGTTGGACGCAGCCATACTTGCCGGTATGCTTGCCCGAGCCGCAGTTAATGTGTACAGTCCAATTGTTCACTGGCACCACATTGCAGATGTGGTCGATCTGCCGGAAGCCCACGATTATTGGATGCGCGTGGACGAGCCAATGATGGATCGGTGTGACGGGATGATTTACGTGAGGATGAATGAGTATGAGAAATCCCGTGGACTTGCGCATGAGGTGGAGTATTTTACAGCGCAGGGGAAGCCCGTGCTGTATTGGGATTTTAAGCCGGTTTGGTTCAATGGCAGAACAGCGGTCCTGTAAACCGCCTACGAGAGTTCGATTCTTTCAACCGGCACCAATTAAGGCGGGGTAACTCCCGCCTTTTTCTTTTACGGGGTTTCGTGCGGTATACTTATTGCATGGATGCTGCTGAAATCGCCGATATCATTGAGAAAATCCCGCCAGAAGAGCGCGGGGAAATCCTCGATTTGCTTCGCCGAATTGATGATGCGAAGCTGAAAGAACTCGCCCAAAAGGACTTCCTCACGTTTGTGAAGGCTGTGTGGCCGGGGTTTATCCTCGGAAAACATCACTCCATTATGGCCGAGGCGTTTGAGCGTGTCGCCGCTGGTAAGCTGAAGCGATTGATTATCTGTATGCCTCCGAGGTCGAGCAAGTCGGAGCTTTCTTCATATTTGCTTCCGGCATGGTTTTTGGGGCGTCACCCCGAACAGAAAATCATTCAAGCATCACACACCGCGGAGCTTGCGGTAAGTTTTGGCCGAAAGGTCAGAAATCTCGTTGGTTCTGAAGATTACGCCAAAATCTTTCCCGATGTTTCTCTCGTGCAGGATTCGAAAGCCGCGGGAAGATGGAGCACAAACAAGGCGGGGGAATACTTCGCGATTGGGGTACAAGGTGCGGTTGCTGGAAAAGGGGCAAATCTACTTGTGATTGACGACCCCTTGTCGGAACAAGATGCTGTTATTGGTGAGTTCGATCCGTCTGTCTACGACAAGGTTTATGAGTGGTATTTGACTGGCCCACGGCAGCGTTTGCAGCCCGGCGGGGCTATTGTTGTTGTGATGACTCGTTGGAGCAAACGCGATCTTGTCGGAAGGCTTCTCAATGACATGGCGAAGAAGCCGGGATCAGATGAATGGGAGGTTATAGAATTCCCCGCTATTCTTCCATCCGGAGCGCCGCTTTGGCCGGAATTTTGGCCCATTGAAGAGGTCTTGAAGGTCAAGGCGTCGCTTCCCGTATCTCGATGGAATGCGCAGTACCAGCAAGACCCGACATCCGAAGAAGGAGCCCTCATCAAGCGTGATTGGTGGGGTAAATGGGAGGAGAAGCTTCCCGGCACCGTCGCCCGCATTACCGCCATGGACACGGCCTTCGAGAAAACACAACGCGCCGACTACACGGCTTGCGTGACCTTCGACATTTTCGAGCACCGAGACGAACTCGGGAAGATTCGGCACAATCTGATTCTCATCGATGCGTGGAAGGAGAAGCTTGAATTTCCCGAGCTTAAGGCAACCGCGCTACAATACTACAAGGACATGCAGCCGGACATGTTCATCGTGGAAAAGAAAGCATCCGGCGGACCCCTTATCGCAGAACTCCGTGCCGCAGGCATCTTCGTTGCGGAATTTACTCCTACCCGCGCCACTGGCGACAAGATTGTCCGTGTGAACGCCATTACCGACGTGTTTTCATCGGGGATTGTTTGGGCTGTTGACGCCCCGTTCTCCGAAGAGGTGATCGAAGAGTGCGCGGCATTCCCCTCCGGAGAGCATGACGACTACGTAGACGCCGTGACGCTTGCGATTTCAAGGTTCCGGCAGGGCGGGTTGGTTCTTCCGACAGATGAGCCCGAAGACAACATCAAAATACCGCGCTCGCGGGAACCCTATTATTGAGGATTTAAATGGACACCCCGCTCTCAATTGAGGCACAGCGCCCGCTTGCCGTGGATGTTTCGTCTGAAATGCCGTCCAACGTGACGGAGCTTGAAGACGGCAGCGTGGAGATCGACTTGGCACCCGATACTCCCGAAGAGGAGGTCGTTGAGCACGGTGCGAATCTCGCGGATGTAATGCGAGAACAAGACCTCACGTCGCTTGCTGCCGATCTCGTTGCTGACTTCGAAGACGATCTTCGATCCCGCTCACAGTGGGAGAAGACCTACATGAAGGGTCTCGATCTTCTCGGGCTGAAGATTGATGAGCGCACGAATCCGTGGCCGGGTGCGTGTGGTGTGTTTCACCCCATTCTCGCGGAGGCGGTGATCCGCTTCCAAGCCCAAACCATCATGGAAATTCTTCCGCCCTCCGGTCCCGCCAAGACGAAGATCATGGGGAAGGTCACGCCGGAGAAGCTGAAGCAAGCTTCCCGCGTCGAGAACGAGATCAACTACATCGTCACGGAAAAGATGCCGGGATACCGCTCCGAGATGGAGCAGATGTTGTTTAAACTTGCGCTCGCCGGATCGGCCTTCAAGAAGGTGTATTTCGATCCCAATACGGGAGTGCCAGTGTCGAGATTCGTGGCCGCGGAAGATTTCGTGGTTGCTTATGGCACATCCGATTTGCGGACGTGTCCGCGCTACACACACGTCGAGAGGTACTATCCCAACGAGATCGTGAAGCTTCAGATTTCGGGGTTTTATCGCGAAGTTGATCTTCCGGAGCCGTCCATCGACTACTCCGAGCTTCAACGCAAATACGACAAGCTGAATGGCGAAGAGCCCACAATCCAAAACGACGACCGCCACACGATCCTTGAGATGCACGTTGATCTCGATCTTCCGGGGTTTGAAAATGAAGACGGGCTGGCGCTCCCCTATATCGTGACCATCGACAAGTCGAGCAGGACCATTCTCGCGATCCGCCGCAATTGGGCGGAGGGGGATGAATCCTATGCGAAGCAGCAGTATTTCGCGTCTTATGAGTATCTGCCCGGTCTCGGCTTCTATGGCACCGGTCTCATTCATCTCATCGGCGGCATCGCCAAGTCCGCCACATCGATCCTCCGTCAGCTTGTTGACGCCGGTACGCTGTCGAATCTCCCCGGCGGTTTGAAAGCCCGCGGGCTTCGCATCAAGGGCGATGACTCCCCGATTCAACCCGGCGAGTTCCGCGATGTTGATGTCCCCGGCGGACGCATTCAAGACTCGATTTCGTTCTTGCCCTACAAGGAGCCGTCGGCTGTTCTGTATCAGCTTCTCGGAAATCTCGTGGATGAGGGCCGGCGTATTGGCTCCATCGCCGAAATTGACGTAGGGGAATCAAACCCCGAAGCTCCGGTTGGCACCACGCTTGCGCTGATTGAGCGCTCGATGAAGGTTATGTCCGCGGTACAGGCTCGCGTCCATGAGTCTTTGGGCAAAGAGCTTCGTCTGATCGCCGACGTGGTCAAGGATTACATGGGGCCGGAGTACGAGTACGATGTCTCCGACGACTCGGGGCAGACATACTCGCGCACTGAAGATTTCGGTGGCCCGGTCGATATCATTCCGGTCTCCGATCCGAATGCTTCGACCATGGCTCAGAAGGTCATGCAGTATCAAGCGGCGCTTCAGTTGGCCCAACAAAGCCCCGAACTCTATGACTTGGCACTCCTCCATCGGCAGATGCTTGAGGTTCTGAACATTCAGAACGCCGATCAGATCATCAAGACGCAGACCCCACCGCCCGCCATGGACCCTATCACGGAGAACATGATGGCGTTGCAGGGGAAGCCGTTTCAAGTTTACCCCGATCAAGATCACGACGCGCACTTGCAAGTCCACACGGCCTTTATGCAAGACCCGAAGTATCAGCAGTTCATTTCCCAAAGCCCGAATGCGCAAGCCTTCCAGTCCGCGATGCAGGCGCACATGGCTGAACACATGGCGTTCTCGTATAAGCGCGAGATCGAGCTTAAGGTTGGTGTGAACCTCCCGAAGCCCGAAGAGATGGTGCCGCCGCAGCTTCAGAACGACATTGCGAAGATTTCGGCCTTGGGTGCCGCGAAGCTGGTTCAGACGCACGCTCAGCAGATGGCTGCGCAAGAGGCTCAGCAGCAGGCGAACGATCCGCTTACCGTCATTCAGAAGCAAGAGCTTGAGATCAAGCAGAAGCTTGCTGACATCAAGGAGATGGAGGCGGAGGTCAAGGCGTTGGTTGAGGCCAACAAGATGATCCTTGAATACAAGAAGAGCGGCATTAGCGAGCGCGGAGAGATGATCGACTCCGTGACAAAGGCCCTCGGCCTCATCAATCAAGCCGAAACGATCATGCCAAACGCGGCTCCGGTGCAGCCCGTTCCCGGCCAACCCGCACCGCAAGTCCCGATAAATGGAACCAATCCTCAAGAAAATCCGAACCCGGCTCAATGATCTGGCGGACAATCTCGCCGTGGGATGCGCCTCTGATTACGCTGCTTATCGCGAAATCGTTGGAACCATATCCGGTCTTGCGGAAGTGGAGCGCATGATTCTCGATCACATCGAGAGCCTTCGTGCCGCGGAGGATTTTGAGGAATAAGTTGTTCCGCGATATTATGCAGTTACGGGGTTTAAACATCCCGCTCCGTTAAGGAAAACCGGCGAAAGCTGCAAGGACAGAAATGTACAGTGGAACAGAGGTTTCTTCGGAAACCATGGGGCTTCTTCCGACCCCGTCTGGTTATCGGATGCTGATTGCCCTCCCCGTTGTCAATGAGAAGACAGCCGGAGGTATCTTTCTTCCCGGCGATGTTCGCAAGCGCGAAGAGACCGCTTCCGTCATGGGGCTTGTCCTCAAGATGGGTCCGGATTGTTATCTTGACCCCGACCGTTTTCCGAATGGCAAGTATTGCCAAGAAGGCGATTGGGTTTTGATCCGTTCTTATGTTGGGACGCGATTCAAGCTCAAGGACAATCCGCAGGAATACCGCATTATCAATGACGATGTCGTTGAGGGTGTTATTCCGGACCCCAGCAAACTTGAGAGGGCGTTTTGATGGATAACGATCTTCCGGAAGACGAACCCGAACTCGAAGTGGTGCTTGAAGAAGAGCCCGCAGTAGAGCCGGAAAAGCCCGATGAGGGCGGCGATGATGACGAGCTTGCAAGCTATAGCAAGAACGTTCAGAAGCGCATCAAGAAGCTCACTTATGAAGCCCGTGAGGCTCAGCGTGAGCGAGATCGGCTGGCCCGCGAGCAGGAAGAGCTTGCGGAATTCACCCGCCGCACCCGGTCTGAAAACCTTGCGCTGAAGAAGGCGCTTCAGTCCGGCCAGACAGTTCTTGCCGAACAGATCAAGAGCCGTGTTTCGACGGACCTCACTCTGGCGGAAGAGAAACTGAAGAAGGCAATGGAACTCGGCGATGCCGATGGTCAGATTGCCGCGCAGAAGGAAATTGCCCGTCTCACAGTTGAGGCGGACAAGGTCAGTTCGTTTAGGCCCGCTCCGGTTGAGGAAGAGGCCCCCGTTGTCCGAGAACCACCCCGCCCGCGTCCTTCCGATAAGGCTTTGGACTGGCACAAAAAGAATTCGTGGTTCGGTCGCGATAACGAAATGACTGCTTATGCGCGTCATCTTGACGAGCGTATTCGGGTTTTCGACAAGGTTGATCCAAGCTCGGATGAGTATTGGAAGACACTTGACAAGGAGATGGGGAAGCGATTCCCGCATCTCGCTTCTGACAACGACGACGAAGATGACGATGAAGTCACGGTCGATGTCGAGAAGCCTAAGCGGAGCGTCGCGGTTGCTCCGGTTAAGCGCAACAATACCCCGCCGCGCAAGATCACGCTTAATCCCACGGAGCGAGCCATCGCTGATCGGCTCAAGGTGTCTTACGAAGACTACGCCCGTGAAAAGATCAAGGGAATGACCAATGGATAAGCGCACCCCTCGGACAACCGAGACCCGTGAAAATACTTCACGCAAGAAGAGTTGGGTTCCGCCCTCGGTCCTTCCGGTTCCGGATGATCGCGATGGCTGGGTCCACCGCTGGATTCGTACCGGTGCCCGTGGAAGCATCGACAACGTGAACGTGTCGAGCAAGCTGCGGCAGGGCTGGGAGCCCGTAAAGTCGGAAGAGTATCCGGAAATCACGGTTCTTCGTGACCGCAATTCTCAGTTTGAAGGCAACATCGAAGTGGGCGGTCTGCTGCTTTGCCGCGCCCCCAAGGAGATGATCGATGAGCGGAATGCTCACTATCGCGAAGCGGCTGACAATCAGTTGCGGGCGGTGGAGAGCAATCTGATGCGTGAGTCTGACTCGCGTATGCCGATTTCACGGCCTCAGATGTCAACCAAAGTTACATTTGGGAGCGGGCGTAGTTAAAACCCCGCCCAATAAGGAAAACAATCAATGGCTACAGTTGCAGCCCCCTATGGTCTGCGTCCGGTCAATCTGATTGGTGGACAGCCCTACGCGGGCTCCGTTCGCGAGATCAAGATTGCATCGGCCTATGCCGCGAACATCTTTTATGGTCAGCCGGTTATCGTGACCACGAATGGTGTCCTCAACGCGGAAACCGGAACCTCTACCGTCACCGCCACTGGTGTTGCGGGCGTGTTTCTCGGTTGCTCTTACACCGACGCCACTCTTGGTAAGGTGTTCCGTCAGTATTGGCCGACTGGCACGGTCGCCGCGGATGCGGTGGGCTATGTCGCCGATGATCCCAATATCGTCATGCAGATTCAAGCCGACGGCTCCGTCGCGCAGACTGCTCTTGGCGCGAATATCGGCTTCGGCACCTCTGCTGGCTCCACCTCCACCGGCAATGCCACGACCCCTGCGGCGACTTCCACGCTGAACACGACTGCGAGCCTTCCGCTCCGCATCATCGGCTTCGTGAATGGTCCGACATCTGCCGTGGGCGATGCCTACACAGACATTCTCGTCAAGTGGAACATGCCCTACTCGAATTCGAACGTCATGACCGGTGGTCATGCGTATATGAATCCGACCGGCATCTAATAAGCGGGAAATGGAGATTTAAACAATGGCTATTTCACGCGCACAACTCCTTAAGGAACTGCTCCCCGGTCTAAACGCCCTCTTCGGTCTTGAGTACAAGAAGTACGAGAACGAACATGAGGCGATCTATGAGACCGAGAACTCCGAGCGTTCCTTCGAAGAGGAACTCAACCTCTCCGGCTTTGGTGCCGCCCCGGTTAAGTCCGAAGGCGCTGCCATCGCTTATGACAACGCACAGGAATCGTGGGTTGCTCGTTACAACCACGAGACTATCGCTATGGGCTTCGCCATCACCGAAGAGGCCATGGAAGATAATCTCTACGATTCTCTGTCCTCGCGTTACACCAAGGCCCTCGCTCGCTCGATGGCTTACACGAAGCAGGTTAAGGCGGCTTATCCGCTCAACAACGGCTTCTCCGGTGGCGCTTACACCGTCGGCGACGGCAAGACTCTGTTCGCTACGGACCACCCGCTCGTTTCGGGTGGCACCAACTCGAACACACCGTCTACACAGGCCGACCTTAACGAAACATCGCTCGAAGCCGCGGTCATTCAGATCGCTGGTTGGACCGATAACCGTGGTCTCCTTATTGCGGCCCGTCCCCGCAAGCTGATCATCCCCGTTGCGTCTACCTTCATCGCGACCCGCCTTCTCGAAACCGAGAACCGTGTCTCGACGGCGGACAACGACATCAACGCGATCAAGTCGAACGGTACGATTCCGGAAGGGTATTCGGTCAACCACTATCTGACCGACACCGACTCTTGGTATCTCATCACCGACGTTCCGAACGGCATGAAGCACTTCGTTCGTACCCCGATGAAGACTGCAATGGACGGCGACTTCGACAGTGGCAACGTTAGGTATAAGGCGCGTGAGCGCTACTCGTTCGGGGTGAGCGATCCTTTGGGTATTTTTGGCTCCTCTGGCGCATAATAGAGGTTGTATAATCTCACAGTTTGGGGTCGCCTTGCGCGGCCCCTTTCTTTTTGATATTGTATTGTCTTCGCGGGAGGTGAAGACATGAGCAAGTTCAAGCGGCGTTTACATAAGGCATTCGGTGCGTTGGAGGAAAATGGGTATTTTGCTCCGCCGTTTCCGTATTGGTGCTGTACATCATGCGCTGCATCTGCCGCGGCAATGGAAAATCCAGAAAAATTTGTTGTTTATCACGACCAAGATGAAAGCGGATGGCGCAATCGCGGTGGAATGTATTTAACGTGGGAAGGAAACCCGAAGGAAATTATTGCGGCGCTTATTCATGCCGGGCTGTCCGCAACATGGGATGAAGACCCGTCCACGAAAATATGGGTTGATGATCCAAGCCGCACAGAAATGTAACTTCAAAGCCCCGGTAACTCCGGGGCTTTTTTATTCCCCGAAACCCCGTGATATACTTCACATATCGGGATCACTCAAAGCTCATCAGACCGGCCCGACGGACGCTATGAAGACGGATGAGCAAACCCCTTTCATAGAAGGTTATTTCAATGTCTCGTACCACATGGTCCGGCCCGATTTATTCCGGCGCTGGCTTCGTTCAAGGCACCGATTCCATCGGTCAGACCATCACTTCCGCCACAGCCACAATTCCGGCACCGATTGTACCCCCGACTTGGGGCGGCGTTTCTGACGGCACCGAACTCTACAACGGCCATCTCACGCTCATGTCGCGTGCTGCTGGCATCACCATCACGCTTCCCGCGGCTTCGGGCTCGCAGGCTGTGTATCGCTTCCTCGTGATCACGTCGCTGTCTTCGAACAGCCACATCATCAAGGTCGCGAACTCGACGGACGTGTTTATCGGCTCGTGCGCTGTCTCCGGCACCACGGGAACGACATTCTCGACGCTCGCTACGTCTGACACGATCACCATGAACGCGACTACACAGGGTGGTCTCGCGGGCTCGTGGGTTGAGGTGCAGGACATGCGGACGGGATTCTGGCGCGTCAGTGGTGGCCTGCTTGGCTCCGGAACTGTCATCACTCCGTTCTCTGCCACGGTCTAATAGCGGGGGTTTAAACCCCGCCCCTCTTGGAGCAGAAACATGACAACAACGCTTCTCGCTCGCGATAAGTACGACGAAACCGTGCAGTGCCTCAAGCCGGGGACAACGCAGACTGTTGATATCTCCGGCACTTCTGCTGCGATGTCTAACGCCGTGGCGGCGAACACGGTCGTCATTCGCCTTGTCGCGACGACAAATTGCTTCGTCAAGATCGCGGCTTCTCCGACGGCAACCACGGCTGACATGCCGCTGATTGCGAATGTGCCGGAGTATTTCCGCATTGACGAAAATCAATCGATGAAGGTCGCGGGCATTCAGATGTCCGCGGCGGGGTCTCTGTACATTACGGAGATGTCATAATGTTTGGGTTCCCCGGCGCTGTTGGTCGTAACGGCCTTGGCGGTGCGTCGGGGGCCTCGACGCTTATGGGGCTGTTCGGAAACCCCGCTGACGGCCTCTTCATCGACCTCACCGACAATTCGCTGATCGTCAAGGACTCATCGACTGCGGCCAACAATTACGCTGGCACCGCACTCAGCAAGCTCACGTTCACGCGCGCCTCTACAGCAACGCGGTTTAACGCTTCGGGCTTGATCGAGAGTGTCGCAAGCGATGTGGCGCGTATTGACTACAATCCGTCTCCACTGGCATTGCGCGGCCTTCTGATTGAGGGCGCGCGGACGAACCTTCTGACGTACTCGGAAGACCTAAGTAACGCGGCGTGGACAAAATCCGGCGCTTCTACTGGCTCTCCCGTTTCAGCCAAAGGCGTGAGCCTAAGCCTTTTGGTTGAAGATAGCGCGACAAGCACTCATCAAGCACAGCAAGGAGTATCGTTCACTTCGGGATCAACATACTCCGTTTCTGTTCTTGCAAAGGCAAAAGAACGGTCGCGCTTTGCCCTTACACTTGGGGCATCTGCGTTTTCCGGTTTTGCTATTGGCGACTTCGATCTTGTTGCACAAACGGCAACTTCGACAGGCGGGACGGCTGCGGCTTGCAGCATAACCTCAATCGGTGACGGCGTGTTTCGTTGCGTTGTCACGGCAACCGCTACTGCCACCGCTGCGGCCAACGTTTTCATGCAGCTATCGAACGGTTCAACTACATATACGGGCAACGGCACGTCTGGAATGTATTTTGGCGCAGTCCAAGCCGAACTCGGAGCCATCCCCTCCAGCTACATCCCCACGACCAGCGCGACCGTCACCCGCGCGGCGGAAGTCTGCAAGATCGCCACCACGCTTTTCCCGGCCACGGCCACGGGGCCTTACACGATATTCGCCAAGGGGATCATGCCGCCGACGAATGCCTCGGACAGCACTCGCGTCCCGGTGGCGCTCAGTATCGGTTCGTCGCCTCAAGTTCGGTACTTTGCAAAGATCGCCTCGGGCAACATTGCTGGAACCAACGTCGTCAGTTCAGTCACAGACGCTTCGACGGGGAACGTGGTCGTCGCGCCGTTCAACCCCGTGAAAATGGCTGCCCGCTTTGACCTAAACAATTGCAACACAGCCATCAATGGAACGTTGGGGACTACGGACACGGCGTGCGCCTACCCCTCAGCGCCGACGCAACTGAATATCGGGAACTTCAACGACGGAAGCGCCAGCCATTGGCACGGCTGGATACAGCAGATCGCCGTCATCCCCGTCGCCCTCACTGACGCCCAGCTCCAGGCGGTGACAGCATGATCGACCTTGTCTTCCGCGCCTTCTCTCGCGCCCGCTGGATCACCGTCGCCACCGCGCGTGGCATCTATGACGCCGAGGGCAACGTGCAGCCCGGCTTTGAAGTGGACGAGATCGGCAATGCCGAACTCTCGCCCGCCGTCACTGACAAGGACGGCAACGTCACGACGCCCGCCGTGCTTGACTCATGGTTTTGGGTGAACCTCCGCATCTACGGCGACAAGGTCAACGCCGACATCGACACGCTCTATCCGGGTGAGATCGAGGACGGCTACATCTTCACGAAGTCCAAATTCGCCCGCTTCGTGCGAGATCAGGCCACGCCTGTCAAGATCACCTATCGCGGTGTCTCGGTGCGCGCTTACCAGTTTGGTGCCACCACAAATCGCATTCAGCTTATCGACCCACGCGATTATGGGAATATCCGGATGCGCGAATGGGCTGGCGGAATGAATTTCTGACATCGATGTGATAACATGAAAATCAACGACCTCAAGCCATCAAAGAATTTCGAAGATCGTCGGGGTGTTAACCCCGAAGATCAAGATAGGCTTGGCGAGCTTATCAAGGAAACGACGATTGCGATTCCGCGCAAAACGCCACCGAAGCCCAAGATGAAGCCGGACGTGTGGCCTCCGTTTAATTCAAACGCCCCCGAATCAACCGATGGACAGCTTCTCCGTGGAATTGGCAAGGCGGATCGCGCAAAAGTGAATGCGTACAAAGTGCGCTAACCAGAAATTACTCCGATGGAAGTGCGCACCGTGCTTGACAAAGTTCACCATCCGATCATACAGGCGGCGACAAGTGTTGTTGCCTTAGCGTCAGTTGCAGCCGGGTTCTCCGGGGGAGTGCATCGCTGGCTTGAATGGATTTCCGCAGAGGCAGCGTTGTTTATGCCGATCTTGGGCGCTGTATTTCTTGCTGTGCAAATTTACTACAAGATCGCGAAAGGCAAATAAATGAAGCTCTTTGCCCTTGCGGCTATCGCTTTCTTCGGTCTCTCTGTCCCTGCTTTTGCGGAATGGAAGAACATGGACAGTCAGATCGAGGACACCAACGTGATCCTCGGTATGGACGGGCAGGCATTCTGCTCTGGCACCATCATCTCGAAGAAGCACCGCCTTGTTCTCACGGCGGCGCATTGTGTCAACGACGCTTACTCGACAAAGACCGTTGAGATTGTCGATCCGAAGACCGGCGAGATCAGCAAGCGCACCGTGCAGACATCGCAGTATCTCGACGTGTGGCAGAACAAGTACGACGCCAACTACGACGTTGTCAGCGCGGCTCATGTGGCCGCAAAGCCGATTTCCCGCGATCAAGTGACCGACGTGGCGATTCTTCAGATTGTTGACGAAACTTGGGTGCCAAAGCAAGAGGCCCCGTTCGCTAAGAAGAATCAAGTCGTCCGCGGAGAGATTGTTTACATCGTTGGAAACCCCGCCGGTACGTTTGATGGCTCCGTTTCGAAAGGCATCGTGAGCAATCCACATCGCAAGCTTCGCGTCACGGGCTCCGACCCGACCCCGTATTTCCAGACCGACGCTGCGGCGATTGGCGGAAACTCCGGTGGTGCTGTGTATAACGGCGATGGCGAACTTATTGGGGTTTTGAGTGCCGGAATGAATCAGTCCACGATCACGTTCGCAATCCCGCTCAAGAGCATTCGTGCGCTTCTTGTTGGGGCGGGGTTCAAGGAATTCGAGTAAGCGCCGCGATATACGCGGCGTGTGCTTTTTCGGCTGTCGGAAATGTTCCGAGGTAAAGATGGGCTCCGTTCTTTGTGATCTGAGCCATGTAACGGCCCTCCCCAAGAAGGACAACCCCCGTGAGCCCTGTTTTGTTTGTTCGCTTTCTGTTGTTTGTGTTGCGGAAATTGTCCCTCTTGTTCGAGGCTCGAAGGTTCGACCACCGATTGTCTGTTCCGACGTTATTGATGTGGTCAATAACGTCTGGCGGCTGTTCGCCGGTCATATACAACCACGCAATGCGGTGTGCGTATAGCTTCACGTCTCGTCCGTCAACGCGAAGCGTTAGGCGAATGTACCCATGAGTCTTAACGCCAGCGGGTTTGTTGGCATATCGGGTGTTCCACGTTCGACATTTTGCCGAATCCGCAGCGGCAGAGGGGTCGCGGGGGCGCTGAGTTATTATTCCGGTTTCGGGGTCGTACACGACCAATTCTTTTATCTGCTCGCACGTAAGTGGTATCATTGGGATATCTCCATCTCTGTAAACAATACACCCGGCGGTCCAAGAATGCAAAGAACAATCATACATTGGGATGCAGGAACCCACGCTGTCAGCGATTTGGCTCGGCAGCATTATCACTTCATCATCGATGGTGATGGGGAGGTACATTCCGGCATCTATAAGCCCGAAGATAATCTGTCCACGAAAGACGGGAAGTATGCCGCCCACACGCTGAACTGCAACACCGGGTCGATTGGCGTTGCTATGGCGGGAATGGCGGGGGCAATTGAGTCTCCCTTCAACGCGGGGAAATACCCGCTTAACGAAAAACAATTTATCGCGATGGCGAAGCTCGTTGCCAATCTTTGCGAGAAGTACAAAATCCCCGTCACCGACAAGACCGTTTTGACCCACGCTGAGGTTCAACCCAACCTTGGCATTAAACAAAAAAACAAATGGGACATCACCCGCATTCCGTTCAAGCCCGAATTGGTCGGGCACAAGGCGTGCGGGGACTACATCCGTAAGCTCGTAACAGAGGAAATGAAATAATGTTTACAACCCTCGATAAGGCCCTCGTGGCGCTCGTGATGGGCATTCTGTCCATCCTCAACATCGTGTTCAAAGTGAACATCGGGCTCTCCCCGGAGACTATCAGCGCGATCATCGCGGCTGTCACGCCGTTGCTCGTGTACTTCATCCCGAACAAGAAGCCCGCGTGAGTTGGCAAGAGGCCATCGCGTTTACAGTTGTGCTCGCGTCGCTTGCCGTTGGGCTGAGCGGCGCGGCGTTTCTCTATTTTCGTAACCCCGCCTTTTGGGTTGGGTTCTTTGTGTTGGCCGTCAAGAAGGCGTGGCCTTTGCTCCTATCATTGGGTAGCTTTGTATTTAAACGCAAGACGCCCGAAGAAGAAGCCCGAGACCATCAAGACGTGAGACAGCGCACCGAGCGAACCATTACGGGCCGTGAACGAGACCGATGAAGAACGATCTTTCGAAAATTCCCGATCACATTCTCCGTGCCGCTTTTAATCCGCGGCGATTTGCGGAAGGCGGACCCACGTTCGGCGGTAACGACGAAGACGACGATCTCGACAGCTATTTCGGCGATCTCGGATCGATTTCCTCGACCCCGACCAACGACAGCGGTGAAGGCGGCGGCGGCAGGACGTCGGGGCCGACGGAAACGAAGACCGACACCTCTACCTCTTCCCTTGGCACTAAAACCACATCGGCACCCGATCCGAAGGCGGTGAATGCTTCACCGGTCTCGACATCTTCGAACGTGTCATTCGGAAAAGCGATGGATGACTACCGTCGCATCGCCGGACTCGGAGGAGAAACGCCCGAATCAGAACTGAACAACACCGAACAAGAATATCGCGCGCCGACCTTCGGAGCCGCCTCAACAACCGGTGTTGTGAAGGACATCTTCAATTCGCAGCGCCCGTCGTTTGACTCCCCCTCGACCATGGGAACATTCGGACAGGCACAAAACGCTGTTCGCATTGGCATTGGCGAAACAGTAGACAACGTCGGCATCGGCGATGTCATCAACAGCATGAAAAACCGCGATCTCATCAATCGAGATTACGGCAACATGTATTCTCGTGGAACCAATAGCGTCGGTGAGTATGAGTCGCTTGCCCACGGTCGATACGCCGCCGCCACACCGGACTCGGAACTTTATGCGCGCGGTGTAAACGATATTGCCAACGCGCTGTCAAATAACGAATTCGGCAACCCGAACGCGACAGACTTCATTGCGACTGGCATACGAAATGGCCCCCGCTACGCCAAAAAGTCCGACGAAGACCTTGGCCCCGAAATAGGCGGTCAGTATTTCGGGAACCATTGGAACGCCACGCAAGACATGGTCATGGCGTCGCGAGAATTTGGCGGTCTCCCGACGGGCGACCCCGTTCCCTCGGGTCCATCGGAAATCCCGCAGCCCGTCAGCAATCCTTCTGCCAAGGAAATCCTTCAGCAGCTTGCAGCGCAGAACGCACCGCAAGGCGTGAACTCGCTGATGACCCCGCCGAAGCCCACCCCGAAGCCGGAACAGCCGACGCAGTTAAGCGGGCAGCTTCCCGACGCTCCAGTTACGCTCGCGGAACTCATGAGTCAACTCGACAAACTTAAGAGCATCACAGCGCGCAAGGGTCCGGCTCAAGAGGGATTTTACGCAGAGTCAAATTTCACGCAACCGACGTATTCTCGCACAAATCCGAACAAGATTCAAGACCGCATTCCTGCCGAAGAGGAAGAGCACATCCTTGAGATTGAGAATGTGCCAGTCGAACAGTCTGCGGATGGCACCAACTTCTCTCCGGAATCCACGCTCCGCAAGGCGGAATACGCCGCTCGAAACCCCGCCGAATACGGTATGCCCGGTATCCCCGGCGCTGATCTTGCAACCCTCCCCGGCATGGTTCGCGGGATTTCCGAGCTTGCATCGGAGATTCCGAGCTTTGACGTGAACCAATTGAAGGCCCCGGCGAAGCAGAAGATCGGCCTCGACTTCGCGCGCGTCTTCGGTAAGGACGACGATCTGATCACGAAATACGGCGGACAGGCTCTCACTGGCACCATCAAGAGCGGTCTTGATTATTTAAACGGCATCAAGAACGATTTTGCCGCGAAGTTTGGCTCTCAGTCTCCATCGCAATCTGAGGCGAAGCCCTCGATTCCGACAGACACTCCGACGCAAGACGAGAAATCGCACCTGACAAAAGGTGCCGATGGTGAGTGGTCTCTTGACGGAGATCGCGTTGGCTTTGGCGTAACGCGCGACATGTCTCCGGAGGATGTCGTCAAGACGCTCGAAAAAGAGGGGTATGATCCTTCGCAGATTGATTTTGGAGCACCGCCCACAAATCAAGACGCCGCACCCGAAGCTGCTCCGGAGGAGGACGTTCCGAACGTTCCTTCGTATACGGACGGCATTTATGGTATCATGGGGCAAAGCGAACTACACCCGACCGAATGGCAAACCGTAAGGTACGGGTGGAGAGATATCCCATATCCACGGAACGCGGACGGATCGTACAAGACCGCTGCCGATGTTTCTCAAGATGACATGCTCTCCATGAAGGCCCGGCGCACTGACGGAGTCGAGGCGTATACCGAACCAACCCCCGAAGAAGAAGAAAAGCGCCAAAACAAGTACAAGGCACAAAAGGTCGGTCAAAAGGTTCTGAGCACAATGACCGGCGGCGTGGCGGGGCGCTTGCCCGACGTGTCAAGGATAACAAGAGAATACGACGAACGCCCGTCATGGGAGCAGGCGTACATCAAGGCACAAGCTCAAAAACAACACCCCGATTTTTACAACCCCGATACCCGCGGAACAGATTCCTACATTCCCGATCCAGACAGCCCGTACTTCCCGATTTGGCTAGAAGAACAGCAGAACGCCATTTGGGGACGTAAGTGGGGATAATATGGCAAAGCAACCGACGGCAATAGGCAACAAGCTCTTTATCGCGAAGCCCAAGAACAAGAGGCGGTCAAAGCCGCTTCACATGCGGGGTTCGAAATCGCTTGGGCCGAAGGATTCGGACAAAGGCAACCGCGGGCGATATTGAGCCCGAAGTTGGGGAAAGTGAGCGTTTGGGTAGGCGGGTCTGTTAATGCGAGGTATCGCGCAGGCCGGGGCTCACACTTATCGAGGAAACAATGGCAACATCCGGCACTACATCTTTCAGTCCCGATATCGGGGAGATGGTTGAAGAGGCGTTCGAAAGGGCGGGTCTCGAAGTAAGGTCGGGCTACGACCTCAAGACAGCACGCCGATCTTTGAATTTTCTCATCGCCGAGTGGGCGAACCGTGGTTTAAATCTCTGGACAATCGCCGAAGACACCATCACGCTCGTTGCCGGTCAAGACGAATACGATCTCCCGACGGATTGCGTCGATCTCATCGAGCATGTGTGCCGGACACAGATCAACGGCCAAAACACCGACATCACGCTTCAGCGCATCTCTGTTTCGACATATGCGCAAATCCCGAACAAGGGCACCACGGGCCGTCCTTACCAAATCTACGTCAAGCGCGATCTCGCTCCGACGTGCAAGGTGTGGCCGATCCCCGATACATCGACAACCTACACGCTCGTGTTTTGGTATCTCCGTCGCATCGAAGATTCCGGTCAGCGCGCGGACCTCACCTTCGACATTCCGTTCCGCTTCTACAACGCCCTTGTCGCCGGACTGGCATACATGATCGCGCTCAAGAAGCCGGAGGCTTATGAGCGGGTGCCGATGTTGAAAGACATGTACGAAGAAGCCTTCAATCTCGCTGCGGACGAAGATCGCGACCGCGCATCGGTTCGGTTCCTGCCGTTTTCGGGATACCAATTGTAAGCGGTATAATTGGTCATGTATGCAAAGGGAAAATACGCTCTCGGAGAATGCGATATCTGCGGACAGCGGTATCTTCTCAATGAACTGAAGCCGCTCATCATTATGGCGAAGCCGACAAACCTTCGCGTTTGTGATGAATGCAATGACCAAGATCATCCACAGCTTTTCCTTGGCATGTTCGCGGGCAATGACCCCGATCCCCAAGTACTGCTCAATCCCCGACCCGACACAGCGCTGGACGCAAGCCGCGCCTTGTGGGGATGGAATCCAGTAGGAAACCCCGCCGTTTTCGCAACGGCTCAAGTTGGCACAGTCA